>JAUWIR010000627.1 GCA_030605265.1 Pseudomonadota bacterium
CGCGGAAGGTATATATTGCCTGATCCGGGTCCCCAATAACAAAAAGCTCTGAGCCGGCCCCTGCCAGAAGTTTTATCAAGAGGTATTGGATTTCATTTATGTCCTGAAATTCATCAACTAATATATGGGAAAATTGTTTTTGGTATTTTTCTTTTAAGGCAGGATTGGATTCCAGGAGTTGCAGTGTTTCAAGGAGTAAATCATCATAATCCAGAAGTTGATACTTTTCCAGGTGGTCTTGATAAAGAGAAAAAAAGTGGGTAAATTGCTCTTCATCTATTTTTTTACTTTTTTTAAAATTAGCCATAACCTCTTTTATTTCTTGCTGATAATTTTGCAAATCTGCAATATCAAGCGCCCACCCATGAGATTTTATTTTTGAAATTAATTGCACCAGGTGCTTTGCCTTTGGGAGAGGAGGGGAAAAAGAGTGTTTTGACAAAATATCTTTTACAATAGAAATTGCCTCATAGTCGGCAATCAGGGACTTGGGCTTCTTTAGCTCTTTTTTTAAAAGAGTGGAACAAAAGCCATGAAAAGTACCGGTGGTTATTGTTGGCGACTCTGTATCCAAAGAGACAATCTTACCAATTCTTTCCTTCACCTCGGAAGCTGCTTTATTGGTAAAGGTTATGGCCAGGATATTTTCCGGGGGTACCTTCCCTTGTTGAACTAAATAGGCTATCCTGCTGACCAGGGTCCTGGTTTTCCCCGTGCCCGGGCCAGCAATAATGAGTATTGGCCCTTTAGAGGAAACAACACATTCTTTTTGTTGAGGATTTAATTGAGAAAACCATGAATCATTTTTCCCGGAAGGGTTTTCATTTTCTTGCCCGGATTCACATTTTTTGCTCTTTGCTAAGATTTTTTCGTTTTTTTTTACTCCGGATTCAACTTTTTTTTCCTTTGAATCCGCTGGGACGGCCGGGCCCTTGAGGCCAAAAAGACTCATTTGAGAGCTAAATTTTTGCCTGTCTTTTTCATTAAAAATCTTTACCTTTCCATACTCTCCGTCATATCCCGGGAAAATATCCACCTCGCCAACCCGCGCCCGACGAATGCCCTCGGCAAGCAAACTATTAGAAAAAGCCTTAATTTCTTGAATAGGTATTGTGCGCAGAATCTCTAATTCACTGCCAAGCTCTGTCAGCAAATGAAAATAAGTTTGTTGCACCTTCTTACTTTTTTCACCTACCTGACAAAAATCAGCAATAATCTTCGGCAAGGGAATGATCGATTCGTAAGGTAGAGCAGAAGCAGGTTTTGAACCTTCCGGTCTGTCAGCTAATTCCATCACCCGGTACATAACCCCCAAGGTTATCTTTTTGCCGCATTGGGGACAAATCCCCTCGGCTTCTCTGCTTTTCCCCGGGTCCCAACATACTCCGCAATTTCTATGGCCATCAAAATGATATTTCCCCTCCTGAGGGTAAAATTCTATTGTTCCTAAAAAATTTCCCGACTCTTTTTTCTGTAATGCTTCCTTTATTCCCGAATAGCTCAATTCCGCATTAAAACAATTGGCCTCCCGAGCTAAATTTGGGGGCGAGTGAGCATCAGAGTTTGAAACCAGTGCATATTTATCCAAAGCCGAAAGGCGCCAATTCATGGCCGGATCTGAAGAAAGGCCGGTCTCCAGAGCAAAAATAGCCCCGGATAGGTCCTCAAAACATTCCTCAAGACTATCAAACCCGGACCGGGAACCGAGTAAAGAAAAATGGGGGGTCCAGATATGGGCAGGGATAAACATCACTTGCGGGCAGCAATCAAGGGCGATTTCCAATAGATCATGACTATCCAACCCTAATATGGGTCGCCCGTCAGACCGGATATTGCCAATCCGATTTAACACTTGATTAATCTTTTTGGCATCCTCAAAAGTGGGCACTAAAATAAGGTTGTGGTTTTTTCTAGTACGGCCATTTTTTTTATATATGGAACTTATTTCCGCAGAAAGAATAAATCTTACTGACTCCTCACAAGCCTTGGGAACATGAAGCCCCTTGGAATATTCCTCTTTAATCTTAAATAATCCTTCCTCTGCAGGCTCTAATTTTTCCTCCAACTCCTTCGTCCACCCCGGATGGGTAAAATCTCCAGTGCCTATCAGCTGCAAACCTTTTAATTTCGCCCATTGAGATAGGTGCTCCGGGCAGCTTTCTTTACTGGTGGCCATGGAGTAATGGGAATGGATATGAAAATCAGCAATAAAGTGCATACTCTCTCCTTTATCAATTTACTGCATTATAACCTTTTTCTTTTCCTTTTACCAGGTTCTTCACTTTTCACTGAAATAATAAAAAAATTAATGTTTTACCACGGAGACACAGAGAAAAATCAAAAGACATTCTTAATTCCATCTTAACAGGCACAATATTTATCCCAGATAATCTCAAATAGGTTATTGTGCCTAAGGTCTTCCGCTTTGTAAGTTTTTTTTCTTAATTATTTCTCCGTGCCTCTGAGTCTCCGTGGTGAACTATTACAGAGAAAAAAAGTCCTTTCTCGATGAAGGGAATTATGTTATTTATAAACCATGATTATTCAATCTCCGGATTATTACTTAGACCCTCTGATTGTAGCGCCTCTCTTTGCCGATCAACCTGCATTTGCTTTTCTTGACAGCAGCAACCATAAAAATAATAGTGGAAGATACTCAATTATCGCCATAGAACCATTTCTGACTTTTATTTATGAAAAAGGCAAAGTCTCTCTCTCATCCC
>JAUWIR010000592.1 GCA_030605265.1 Pseudomonadota bacterium
CCCTAGATCATTTCGCTCTGTTCCAAAGGAAGGTGGAAAATGGGCATCATTGAATAGAGTATCCCTATCGCCGGCATCAATGGCCGGGGAGCCTGGAGAAAGATGAAAATTTCCTGTCTCAAAATCAACGAATAATGGATCGGCAATAAGGTGATTAATTTTCTTAATACTATCCTCATCTTCATACCCTGCATGTTGAGCACGAATGCAGGGTAAACAGGAAGGGTCACACCCTTGACTGTCCGCACTGGCATAAATAAGATTAAAACTATAGTTCCGTTGTGCCGACATGATTCCGGACTCGCTATTGTAAGCTATGATGTTATTCTTAATGATAATTTTTTTCTCTAAATCGTCTACTACCACCCCACTCTGAGTATTCTTTACTAAAGTATTATTTATAATTTCAAGGGGCTCCATACGGGCCCTTATTCCAGCGTCCTTGTTTTCATAGATTATATTATTATAAATTTTCCCTTTAGCCTTCTGACAATCGATCCCTCCCTTTCCATTCTTTAAAATTTTGTTCCAGCGCACCTCCATCCGGCAAAGTTTTTCACTCCTGGAAGAAATGCCTGCCTCTTTATTTTCCTCAATTATATTAGACTCTATCAAAGCATCAGCGCCCTTATTAAGGTGAATTCCCGCTTTAATGTTTTTGACAATATAATTATTTGTTATAGTAACTTTACTTCCCCCAACATAAATTCCACTTGGCTCATTTTGACAAAAAGTATTATTTCTAATCACCACCCCTTCAACAAATTGACAATAAATACCACTCCCATATTCATCTTGTTCGGTTTTTACCAAATTTCCATTTTTTATAATAAAGCCGTCTAAGACAATATTATCTGCCGCCAGGATCACCCAACCTTTTTTTCCTTTCGCATCAATGGTAGTTGGATAGTTTTCTTTATCGCGTTCAGAAAATTCTTGGTTCCAGCCTCCCTCGAGAATAACACCAGGTTTCAGCTTCACTTGTTCAAAATATACTCCTTGAGACACTAAGATTTTATCTCCAGGTTGAGCAGCATTAACTGCTTCTTGGATATGGGCATATTCCATAGGGACCCTTAATTCTCTTCCCCTGGCTTTATTTAAGGGGCAAAACCAAATCCACATAATTAAAGAAAAAATGAACCACCATTTTCTTTTCATTATCATCCTCTATTGGCCAACTTTTAACTTTTGCACTTTGAAATTTAAATTCTACCAAAAAAATCATTGGGTTTTTGAGTAGTTACAAATATTCCTTTATAAGGAAACGGCAACTTTTATACCATTTTAGGAAATATTTCCTTTCTTTTCAAGATGGAAAGAAGAGGTATTAAAAATAATGGTAAATCTTTGCGTAACCCAAATTTTTCAAGTTGCTCTAAAATAAAACTTCATGTATAATCGAAATTCGTATTTTTTACCTTCATTTTTGTCGCAGTATTGTGCATTGATGGTGCTAAAAATTGTGCAATTGTGAGTATAAATATCAAAAATATAGCAGCTTCTTCTCTTAGCTAATATAAACACTTAAGATTACCTAAAAGCACACCAGCCTAGACTCAATTAGGCAGTCTATAAAACAACGGGTTGCTCTTGAGAAACTAGGCATTTCTTTTTATACATATTTTTTCTGTATTTTGGCATCAAAATTGCGATATAATTCGTAAATTATTGCCCAGCTATTAAAGGGATAAGTACTCAAGAGAGCCTAAAAATAATATTGCTGGGCATCCACATCGGATGTATTCATTTTTTTATATAAATTTAATTTAAAATTAATTCTAATTCTAATTCTATTTATGAAAAAAACGCTCTTGTTTGCCTTTACATTTTTTATCTTTTTTACTGCCTCCTCTACTATCTTGTGGGGAAAAGAAATAAAAAAGCCTGAATTTCCCTATCGGAGCCTTCTCAAGGCAAAAGCTCCAGAGAGTATTCTTCCTATTCAAGCAACGCAAAGGATACTAAAAGAAAGAGAAAGATTTTTAGGGCTCACTTCCTGTGCGTATCAATCAGGGGACAATAAAATTACACCTTATAAAGGCCAAATTTTAGCAGAAAAAACAGGCTTTGTACTTATAGTGATAGGGTATCATTATCTTGAAAAGCCATGGGGAAGAATTTTTCGAAATGAGTTTAAGAGAAATATCTATGATCCTCAAAACAGAGTAAAATTCTTAGAAATTCAAAACAATGATATTTTAACAGGTGATGATTCACCGGCATCAAACGCGGAGATTCGAAATTTTGTAACCCGCTTTCCAGGGAAAATACCTTTAATTATTGAAGTCCATGAACATCTTTCAGACTCCAATACGTTCTTCGGGAACGACTGGCCTCCTTACTGGTACCAATTAAAAAATCGCACAGGTGGCGATAATTCAATCAAATACACCATACTTGACCCCTATATCCCCTGGTTCTGTATCCGTGATTATTTTCAGTCAAATTACCGCATTCGTTTAGCGGAAATGCAAAAGGCCTTAAATGAAACCTTATCTTATACTGTAGCGATTATCAATCAAATCCTTACTGAAGAGGACTAATTTCTTTAACACCTGTCTTCCGAATTAGTCTTCCCTATAATTTAAAAAATCAGTCCAATCATATAAAATATCATTATAACTAAAATCAGAATTATAATAATAACATAAAATATCATTCAAGGTGCTATAGGGCTGATAATAATTCATGGGCGTTATAAAATGTAAACCAGGATAGCTGTAAGTATTCTGATAATACATAGGATTCATCCAAGAGTTACAGCAAATAGAGAAAAAGAAAAGCAAGAAAAAAAATTAAAAATGTTATTATAGCCAATATTGTAAAATATTTTGAATCAATTTAATATCAATCCCGGGGCATCCTTTTTCTTTATTAAATTCATAATGCCCATAAATATCCTGCAAAGTAAGGGAGTATTTTCTGCATAGTTTTGTTAAAAGCCTTGGAAGGGCATAATAAAATTGCTTTCCTGAAAAAAGTGTTTTTCCAACTAAGCACACTCCGATACTTTCCAAATTTTGCCCCAGGCAGTGAGCGCCTTCTTCATCCTCACTTCGCCCTGTTTCAATGTCCCCATCTAGTTCTGAC
>JAUWIR010000143.1 GCA_030605265.1 Pseudomonadota bacterium
GTGCACCATGCGCAAAGTATTGTCACGAAGATCAATGCCAAGGCTTTGTTGTAAATAAATCAAATTAACTCCTTTGTTTGTTCCGGCCCGGGATTTTCCACTTTATGATTAAAAAGATAAATTTTCCATTCCTTTGATATATACAAAAATCATGCCTGTTTTTATTCCTGATCACCATTTGGTAAAAGATTTAATTGACTTGGATCGGTTTCATAATATTCTTTGATGTAGTTGTCATTCCAATAGAGAGGGATCCAATATTTCTTTTTTGGCCTTAAAAAAGATCCTTTGATACTTCTTTGTACAGGGGAAGATTTCATTATTGCTGTTGAAATGATATAATAATATCCAGCATTTTTCTTTTCTTCATAAATGCCATAATTAGTTTCTTTTTTTTCTTGAATTTCTTCCGGGTCATTAGATATAAGCCCAATATCATGTGCGACCTGGATGACTTCGGGATTTGCTGTGTTAAGTGAAAGGTTCTTTCCTTTTCCTGATGCACTTCGATTTATATTAGCACTTTCAAATTCAGGATTTATATTAAAATAACGTTTAAAAATGGCAACTATTTGTTTTTTTTTCGTTATCTCTTCTTCACTGTCTCCTTTTTCAATTCGAAGTCCTCTGATCAAGCTCAGCTCACCCATACTGTCAAAGTCAGCATCCTTGCATTCGTATCCTTCATCGTGAGATTTATACCAATCATCTTCTGCACCAAAAAGGCCCTGGGTAGAAGATGGTTCATCAGCCCAATCGATTATTGACTGGGCAATTGAGCTAATTTCTTCAGTAAAGGCTTCAATTCCACAATATTTTTCTAAAAATTTTTTAAGAGCAGGTTCGTTTTTTACTAATTGATTGAAAGGAATTTTATCAATTGCAGCTTCAAAGCGATAATCACATATTCCTTTACTTAATTCAAAAACTCTGCATTTTGGAGCTTTTTTCCCTTCACCACTGTCATCTTTACCAAATACTAATCGCTGAGATTCCAAGTCTCGGTAATGAGGTGTTTGGCGATGGGCTTCTGCTATGGTTAATTCGTATCTACCCAACTCGATTCCAGCTCTAGCTATATAATAAGCTTGAACTTCATCGCGAAAATTTTTAGTCACTTCAACTTCAGTCCTCATAGAATAAGAAAACTCCAGGGCGATGAAACCCAAAAGGAGCAATACCCACAAGACCATCATTAAAGCAACGCCCTTATTCTCTATCATGTCTGACGTTCTCCAACAACAATAGGAATCTCGAAGGAAATACTGATCTCTTGTTCTTCATCTTCCGATTTCCTTGTGATGGTTACGCGAACTTTTTCCGGAAGGTTCTTACAATATTCATCACTATCGATCTCTTCTAAGGTATTCCAGTCATCATGCCATTCCGGTTCTTTATCCAATTCTTTCACTTTTTGATGGATAGTTTTTATCCCAAAATACTGAAAAGAGGTATCTGTTACATCCTGGTATAGAGACCAATGGAAAGTCATGAATTCAATCGATTCAGAATCTATATCATCTATATCTTCCTCAAAAGGGTTTTGATATAATAAGGGACTTTCTTCAAGTATAAGGCCCGGTTTATCCTCATCTTGGCTTAGTAAGTATTTAACAAGTCGCAGTGTCCCTTTTTTTAATTGTGGTGCAATTCCTGAGGCTGTGGAGATAAATTTTATAGAATCGGTTTCCCCTATAAACACCACTGGTTGATTGGTTCGTCTACGTTGGGTGGTTGATTCCGGATCGGAAGGTCTTTGTATCATCAGGCAGGATTTAATATCTTGAATAAGAATAGAAAAAACACACCTCATTCGCTGCTGCTCATCAAGCCTTTGTTCTCCCTTTTGCCACGATTTATTCCCTAACCGGAACCCTCCTAAAATTACTCCCATAATTAACGAGAGAATGGTAAGGGAAATCATGACTTCAATGAGTGTAAAACCGCTTTTTTGTCTTAACTTAATCATCTTCTTCATAGAACATCTTAAGGGTAACTAATCTAAATTTTTTTTCCTTTCCCGTGCTGGGCCAGCTAACCTGAACGATAATTTTTTTAAGCATAAATTTTTTTTCTTCTAAGGTATGATGCTCGGCCCACTCCTCATCAAGTTCCTGAGTGATATCATCAGCATCCTCCTCTGAGATTTCCCATTTATAACCCTCAAGAAGGCTATCTTCTTCACCATCAAATTCACCCCTTTGGGCCATTTCCTGAAAATCTTCATAATAAAGATAGCCGAAAACTTCATCCATCTTCTTTTGTGCCCCGATTACCGCTTTGCTGTAGTCAGAGGATACTTTAGCGGAGCGAAGTGCCCCGGAAAAAAGCTGGAATAAGGATACCATGCCTATAGCCAGGATGGCCACAGCTACCATAACTTCCAGCAGGGTGAACCCTGCTGAGGGGCTATTCGTCTTCATTTTTTCTTTTTACTGCGACCCTTCCGGTCACAGGATCTATATTGATTTGAAAGGCTATTTTTTCTAAAGCTAAGATGACTTTTCCACCAGAGGATTCTCCTTTGGGGTAGAAAATGATTTCCCCGGACCTGCCTTCTTCAAGATACTCATCCTCCGATCCTTGATAATAGATTTTGATGTTCTTTAAAGTGACGGATTTAGTTTCTTCTTGAATGTTGTCATCTGTAAAGTTTTGTGAAACCTGTGTTTCTTCTTCCTTCTCAGAGTAAGGATCATTGTTTGCTTTTTTTCTTTCCACTTTTGTATAGGTATACTTATATATCTGATCGTCCTCATCAGCTATTATGGTCACAGGGTATTCTTTTTTTCTGGAAATAGCCATTTGTCTTGTGTATCGCATAACAGCCGCCAGTTTTCGGACGGCCGTACGAAGTTGCATTTTTTCTAAGGATTTTCCAATCCTAGGGGCGGCAAGTCCAATTGCAGTGCCTATAATGACAATAACAATAATCAACTCAATAAGGGTAAATCCCTTTTCGTTTTCAAGCAATAATCTATCCTCACCAACCCGGTCCTACAACATCGCCTGTTGAGGCCCCTTCATCTTCCTGATTGGAGATATCATCTTCTGATCCCGGTTCCCCATCAGGGCCTGCTGAGGCGATGATAAAAAAATCCTCATCATTGCTTTGATAACTATATTCATTCCCCCATGCGTCTTTGGGGATTTTTTTTAAGTAAGGGCCGTCCCAGGTATCTTCTCCGGGATTCCTTACCAAGGCCTGCAATTCTGTAGGATATCGGTAATTGTCGAGTCGATAAGTATCCAGTGCGGTTTCAAGAAGATAGATTTGAGCTTTGGTAGCTTGAACCCTTGATTTTTTCACTTTATTAAACATTTTAGGGCCCACTAAAGCCGATAAAAGACCTATGATAATCATAACAATTAATAATTCAATAAGAGTAAAACCCTTATTCCCCGAATTTATTACCTTGGATAAAAACTTAATGTACTTTTTCATAAGGCATCCCCATAATAAATTTAAGCTGTTAGCTGTTAAGCTGTTAGCTGTTAGCTGTTAAGCTGCATAATTAAAATGAAAATTTCTATGCTTTTAAATTAATGTCAATGGCTCATAAGCATAATGCCCATTATTTTCATCATACCCGTTCTCGCCCATTTTAATAACATACCATTGCCGTAAAGTTGCCATATCGTTTTCATAACGTAGGATGGGCAAAGCAAAGCGTGCCCATCGATTAAATTAAGCTGTTACCTGTTAAGCTGCATAAATAAAATGAAAATTCCTATGCTTTCAAATTAAGCTTGATAAAAAAAAATATCTTAGCGGCTCAACAGCTTAGCGGCTCATCAGCTTATCAGCTGTATTTAAAAGGGCATTTCATTCATTCCAAAAATAGCTACCAACATGGAGATAACAATAAAACCTACCATTAAACCCATGAATAAAATTAACAAAGGCTCTAACATGGAGACCATACGCTTTATAGCATTTCTCGTTTCAACATCGTAGGTATCGGCAATCTTAAAAAGCATACTTTCCAATTGCCCGCTTTCCTCTCCTACGTCAATCATATGGATAGCCATGGGAGGAAATAGTTGACTTTGTCGCAAGGGATCAGATATTTTTTCTCCCTCTTTAATCTTTCCTTGAATTTGTCTTATGGCCTTAGACAGGACGGAATTGCCGATAATATCCTTGACTATAGCCAATGATTGTAAAATAGGCACACCACTTTGAACAAGCGTTCCTAAAGTTCTGGCAAAGCGTGATACTTCAATTTTTTGGGTTAAATCTTTACATACAGGCAATCGAAGCTTCCATGAGTCCCAAACCCACTTCCCTTTTTCTGTTTTGAGATAGGATCGCAATGAAAAAAAGAGAATAAGAAAAATTCCCGAAAAAAGCCACCAGTAATGAACTAAAAAATTACTGACTCCTATTAAAATTTGAGTAGACAGAGGAATGGCTTGCCCCATATCAGCAAAAATTTGGGTGAATTTTGGCACAACAAAAGTTAACAGGATCACCATTGATCCCCCCCCCACAAGGGTTAATAGTAATGGGTAGATGAGGGCGGAGGTAATATTTTCCTTAAATTCCTGAGAAGCCTCAAGAAACTCGGATAAGCGTATCAATACTATTTCCAGGACCCCTCCTGATTCTCCCGCTTTGACCATACTTGTGTAAAATTTAGGGAAAATTTGGGGATGCCGGGCTAAAGCATCAGTAAAATGGCTTCCCCCATGCACGCTTTTTTGCACATCAACGATTATTTGACTGAATTTTTTATTTTCCGTAAGCTCTGTTAATATAGTTAATCCCTTATCCAAAGGCACACCTGAAGAAAGAAGCGTAGCCAGCTGATTGGTAAAGACAAGGACATCCTTTTTTTTAATTCGCTGCCCAAAGGAAAACCCTTTCCTTTTTCCTGAAGAAGTTTTTCCTGTTTCTTCAACATTAATGGGAAAAAAATCGGTTTCCTGTAATCGATTAATAACGGCTGTTTTATTTTTCGCCTCAATATGGCCGTTGATAATTTTTCCGGATCGATCTGTAGCTTTATAGGTAAAAACAGCCATGGAATGAAAATCCTCAATCAGAAATTATAGAAATATATAGTTACATACTGATAGCATCTAAAATAGCCCCTTCATCTTCCTGAGTTACCCTCAAAACCTCTTCTATGGTAGTAATCCCTTTTTTTACCTTTCCCCATCCATCTTCTCGAAGGGTCGTCAGCCCGGATTGAATGGCCTTTTGCCGGATGATATTAGCGCTGGTTTTTTCAATGATTAATCTTCGCAATTCCTCATTAACAAATAATAATTCGTAAATCCCTGTTCTTCCTTTATATCCTGTATTTTTACATTCTTTACAACCAGTGCCTCGATAAACAAGAAATCGCTCTTTTTCATTTATATTCATTTGCGCCAAGACTTTTGTATCCGGGATAATGGCCTTTTTGCAGTGTTTACAAATTGTTCTCACCAATCGTTGTGCTAAAATTCCCTCCAAACAGGAGGACAAAAGATACCCCTCTACCCCCATATCCAAGAGCCTGGCAATTGCTCCTGAGGAATCATTGGTATGTAAGGTTGAAAAAACCATATGACCAGTCAGGGCAGATTGAATGGCAATTTCAGCAGTCTCTAAATCCCTGATTTCTCCTATCATCATAATATCCGGGTCCTGACGGACAATGGAGCGCAAGCCGCTGGCAAAGGTAAGGCCGATTTTGGGGGCAACTTGAATTTGATTCACCCCGCTGAGCTGATACTCAACAGGATCTTCAACAGTAATTATTTTTTTATCAGGAGAATTTATCTTCTCCAGGGCTGCATAAAGGGTGGTTGTTTTGCCGCTTCCTGTGGGACCTGTAACCAAGATAATACCATGGGGTTTTCTGATAAATGCCTCGAATTGATTTAGTTTCTCTCCCGGGAACCCTAAATCCTCAAGGCTCAATAGAATGTTGCTTCGATCCAGTATTCTCATGACAACGCTTTCCCCATAGAGTGTTGGAACTGTAGATACCCGCAAATCAACTTTTTTCCCGGCGACCCGCAGCCGAACCCTCCCATCCTGGGGTAATCTTCTTTCAGCAATATTCAAATTGGCCATGATTTTGACACGTGAGGTAATGGCAGCTTGAATCCTTTTTGGGGGGGATTCTATGTCGTGCAATACACCATCAATTCTTATGCGGACCAAGACCTTATCTTCAAAGGGCTCAATATGGATATCACTTGCTTCATCCTCTATTCCTCTGGTGATGATTAAATTAACCAGTTTAATTATTGGGGCTTCCGAGGCCATATCCCGCAGTTGATCGATATCTTCGTCTTCACCGCTCATGAGAAGTTGCATCTCATCTCCTCCCATGTCCCCGATGATTTGCTCCATAGTGCTGGCCCCGCCTCCGTAATGTTTTTCAATGGCAGCCACGATATCACTTTCCTTGGAAATAAAAGCCCTTATTTTTCTATTGGCAAAAAGTGTGATCTCATCAATGGTGGAAAAATCCAAAGGATTAGCCATGGTAATCAATAGAGTATTATCTTTTATTTCAAGGGGAAAAAATTTAGCCTGTTTCATGAATTTAGGGGGAAACTCAATATCTAAAAGGGGAGTTTCCGGATATTCACCAGCAGGAAGATAGGAAATATTTAAATAATCACTGAGAGCTTTATATATATTTTCTTCTGAAACTAATCCTAACTCTATGAGCAGCTTTTCAACCGGTTTCCCGGAGATTTTCTGTTCAGTAAGGGCTTTTTCAAGGTCCTCTTGTTCAATTATTTTTTGATCTAAAAGAAGGTGGTGGAACTTTTTTCTACAATAATCAGTCATGAAAATTTTAATTTTAATTTAAGATGAATGCTTTTTACTTTAAAAAAAACAATATTATAAGTATAACGTAACTGAAATTTTTAGTCAATGTCAAATCTATTTTATATCATTAATTTCATTAGGTTAAGAAAAAAATGAATAAAAGTTTCTAAACCTCTCTTTGCAATAAGGATACCATTGAAAAAAAATATCAATTTAGAGGATTAGGGAGGTTTGTTTTTTCTCCTCTTGGGCCCCCTTTCCGGTTTGAATTAAATGTTGGATATAACTGTTGTTTTTCTTGTCTTTTTGAAGAAATTCCCTTATTGATCGTTGATAGATAATCAAAAATTGTATTATTGATTCATTAGAAATATTCTTTCTTTCAAGAGTAAAGGCGCTTATCTCCTGTTTAATAATTGACTCAATGACCCCGACTCTATTCAGTAACACCTCTTCCCCAAAAGAGCTGTTTTTATATTGTTGGATGATTCTTTCTAAAGCTTTATCTATATGTTGATCTTCATAAAATGGGTCTTGACCTACCTTGTTACCAATATTTTTTTCTAGAGCTATGATAAGAGTGAAAAAATTTTTTTGAGTTTCATTAAGTGTGTCATAATCAAAAGTATATTTTTTGTCCTCTTTTTGTTGTTTAAATTTTATACTGCTTTCTTTGTAGGAACAAGAATCAAGGCAAAAGTTTTCCTTAGCTAATTGCTGTCCACAACAATTAGGGCATATTTTTTCATTTCTAGCCGGACAGAGCCTTTTCCAATTTTTTTTCTTGCAGATTGCACACTTTGATAAAATCATATTATATTGTTAATTTTAAGTTTGATTATTTTTAAAAAAATATTTTATACAACAAGCACCACTTTAATGTACGATAGCAAACTCTCATTAGATAATCAATAAAAAAACGGGAGGTTATTTACAAGAACCTCCCGTTTTTAATTGCTGTAATTTTAAAATCTATTATATATATTTAATTAATCCACCAGGGAAAATAATTATAAAAATTAATAAAATTATAATTAGAGTAAAACATGCTGTAAGGATCATAGAAATAGCCGAAAGAATGATACGTTGGTTGATACAATGAAAAGGGTTGATATAGATTGTAAAAAGGTGTATAGGATAAATATGAAAGAGGGCTATAGGGATTATAATAATTAAAAGGGGTATAAGTATAGCTTGAGCTTGAAGTTTTTACGGTTACGGTTACTTTTCCTTTTTCTACTAATCCGTTTCCATCCAGAATATCAACTTCTAATTTACTGGTCCCTTTCTTTAAGGCTTTAAATGTAAGGCTTACTAATTCACCCTCAAGACCGGAAGCTCCACCTTTTAAGAGGTTGATGGCTGTTGGATCTGGAGCGGCCATCATACCACTGATTGCTACAACATCGTTGAGTACTCCGAGTTCGTTGTCACTTGGTTGTTCGATTTCAACCGAATAATCAGTATTAGATATATCTCCCAACATATCAATAACATCACCATCCACGTATTCAAGAATATCATCATCAAATTGTAAGTAAACTTGAAATTCATAAAGTGTTTCATTAGGGTCTAATTCAAAATTGATAGGGACTTGGATGGTTTTTCCCTTTCTGATAGAGTGATCATCTATATGAACATCAAAAGCGTACGAGGCACTGCAGAGTAAAAGGATAAAAGTAAACACGATGGCTAAACTTCCGAAAACCCTCTTTTTTTTGCTAAATTTTTTCATCTCTCTCTCCATAACCTTGACATGAATAAAACTAAAAAATATAACTGATAATAAAGGTTTATTTTTCTAATTTGGGAATTTAAAGTCAGCCCAAAAGTCTATTTTAAAAGCCCTATTTTAATAATACCACCCCCTTCAGTGCCAATTTTATAAATTTTTTATTTTTAAATAAAAATCAGACGTTTCTTCCCTTCTCAGGGATATATGCAATATATATTCCAATTATTTTCCAAAAAATAAATTTTGGAAACCATCTTATTATCTTTATTCCTTAAAAAAGTAGTGAATAAATTAATGAAAAAAATTTGCATAGTTATGAAATTTTTTCAACCTGTGCAATTAGGGTGACGTAATCAATTTGATATATAATTAAGTTAATCATATTATATTATTCAAAACAGTAGACATTACTCTTTAAATAATATACCTTAATGATGGCAAAATTTAAA
>JAUWIR010000052.1 GCA_030605265.1 Pseudomonadota bacterium
GAGTAGCCCAATTTCCCTTTGACATAGGTCATTTAGGTGAAATTAGGATTCTAGTGCCTGAAAATGAAGTGATCAGGGGAAAACAGATCATTGAAAAATATCAAGTAAAAAAAAATTCATGAAAAGAATATGAAACCTATTTTAAAAGGTTGGAGAAAAAGGATGAAAATGTATTGACATATATGATGAGATTCTATAAAATGACAAAATTAGTATATAATACATTAGGCACGTAGCTCAGGGGGAGAGTGCTACCTTGACGCGGTAGAAGTCGGCGGTTCGAAACCGCCCGTGCCTACTATCTTGACCTTTACAAATTTTCTATAGAATTTTAAGTAGGAATAGTGGAGGAAACATCATGAAATTTCATGATGTTTTTTCTTTATGACAGGATATGGAAAAAATTACAGTTACTTTACCCAAGGAAAAGAAATTAGAAGTAAATAAAGGGGCTCTTATCAAAGATATCTTGGCTTCAGAAAATTCTTCCCTTCTTTCAAGAGCTATTGCTGTAAAAATTGAAAAAGAATTAGTTGATTTGCATTTCCCTGTGACCTCAGACTGTGAGGTGGAAATAATTACCTCTCAATCTAAAGAAGGTATGGAAATAGTTCGGCATAGTGCTTCTCATATCATGGCTCAGGCAACTCAGGAATTATTTCCAGGCGCTAAATTAGCTATTGGCCCGGCAATTGAGGATGGATTTTACTATGATTTTGATCTTGAGACACCTATCACTCAAAAGGACCTTGAGAAGATAGAAAATCGAATGCAGGAAATCATAAAGCGAGAATTCCCCTTTGAGAGAAAGGAAGTTTTAAAATCCGAAGCAATTGAAATCTTTAAGAAACGGAACGAGCCTTATAAAGTTGAATTAATTAATCAAATTCCAGACACTATGGTAAGTTTATATCAACAGGGTGAATTTTTAGATTTATGTCGCGGACCTCATATTCCCACAACCGGGCGACTTAAGTCTTTTAAATTATTAAGCGTTGCCGGCGCTTATTGGCGCGGTGATGAAAAAAATAAAATGCTTCAAAGAATTTATGGTACAGCCTTTGATCATCCCAAGGAATTAAGGGCATATTTAACCCGTTTGGAGGAAGCTAAAAAGAGAGACCATCGAAAGCTTGGAAAAGAATTAGGTTTATTCAGCATTCATGAAGAAGCTGGTGCCGGATTTGTTATCTACCATCCTCATGGTGGAATATTGCGAAGCATATTAGAGGATTTTGAAAAAAAGGAACATTTAAAAAGAGGATATTCTATTGTTTACGGCCCTCAAATCTTAAAGCTTGATTTATGGAAAAAGTCCGGGCATTATGATAATTACAGAGAGAATATGTATTTTACTGAGATAGATAAACAGGTATACGGAATCAAGCCTATGAATTGTCTATCCCATATGTTGATCTATAAATCACACATAAGAAGTTATCGAGATCTTCCTATCCGATATTTTGAATTGGGAACAGTATATAGGCATGAAAAATCGGGGGTATTGCACGGTCTTTTCCGGGTACGCGGTTTTACTCAGGATGATGCGCATATTCTTTGCCTTCCTGCACAACTAAATGACGAGATACAGAAGGTTTTGGATTTCGTAAGCGACATTATGGGCACATTCGGTTTTGAGTACGAAATGGAGCTTAGTACACGCCCGGAAAAAAGTATCGGTTCTGATGAGGATTGGGAAAAAGCTACACAAGCCTTAGAGTTAGCTTTAAAAAGTAAAGGGGTGGACTTTCAAATAAATCAGGGGGACGGCGCCTTTTATGGGCCCAAAATTGATGTAAAACTCAAAGATACCCTGGGCAGACTATGGCAATGTGCAACTATTCAATGTGATTTTACTCTTCCTGAGCGATTTGATCTGAATTACATCGATTCTCAAGGGAAAAAAGAGCGACCGGTCATGCTCCATCGGGTAATCTTAGGCTCAATAGAGAGGTTTATTGGCATTTTAATTGAACATTTTGCCGGAGCATTTCCTTTGTGGCTTTCTCCAGTACAAGTGAAAATTATGACCATAACCGAAAAACAGAAGGAATATGCCGAAAAAATAAAAGAAGAACTAATTCAACAAAATATCCGCGTTGAGACAGATTTACGAAATGAAAAAATTGGACTAAAAATTCGTGAGGCGCAATTGCAGAAGGCCCCTTACATGATTGTCATAGGTGATAAAGAAGTAGCAGATGAAAAAATTAATCTTCGTCGAAGAGATGGTCGTCAATTAGGTGTACTGAGTATTGCAGATTGCATACTTCAATTACAAAATGAAATCCAGGAAAAATGGATTAAGCTTGGAGGTGATACAACATAGAAAAAGATAGTAAAATTATGATCAATGAACGGATTCGCGCCAAAGAAGTTCGTCTTATTGATGAAGAAGGTCAACAGTTGGGAATTCTCTCACTAAGTAAATCACTGGATTTGGCAGCTGAAAGAGGATTGGATCTGGTTGAAGTGGCGCCTGCGGCTAACCCATCTGTCTGTCGGATTATGGATTATGGGAAATATAAATACCAGCAGCATAAAAGAGCTCAGGAATCCAAAAAAAATCAGAGAATTATTCATGTCAAAGAAATTAAGCTACGTCCCAAAACTGAAGAGCACGATTTCCAATTCAAAAAGGATCATGTAACAAAATTTCTCCTGGCAGGAAATAAAGTCAAAGTAACGGTAATTTTCCGTGGCCGAGAGATGACGCATTACGAGATCGGAGAGGAGTTGCTGTATCGGATGGCTAAGGAGGTAAATAAAATTGGAATAATTGAGCAGGCACCCAAAAAGGAAGGAAGGAATATGACTTTGCTTTTAGGTGCTAAAAATCCCGGTGGGAAGAAGGAGAAAAATCCTAATTAAGGAAGGTTAGAAAATGCCAAAGATGAAAACAAATAGAGGAGCGGCCAAACGTTTTTCTATGACGGCCGGCGGGAAAATAAAAGCCAGGAAGGCTTACTCAAGCCATATATTAACGAAGAAATCAAGGAAAAGAAAACGAAAGCTCAGGGAAACCAAGTACTTATCTTCAGCTGATGTTGGTCGGGTGAAAAGGCTTATTCCCTATTCATAAGAGTGAAAAAAGAAGAAATATATTCACTCAAGAAGCCAAAATTTCTATTCGGATATACATAATTAGTTAGGAGAAAACCAGATGCCGAGGGTGAAAAGAGGTGTCGTTGCTAAAAGGCGACATAATAAAGTTCTTAAAATGGCCAAAGGGTACCGTGGGGCCAAAAGTAAATTATTTAAAACTGCTACAGAGGCAGTCCATAGGGCCCTTGCTTATTCTTATAGAGATCGGAAGGTTAGGAAAAGGGAATTTCGAAAGTTGTGGATAATTAGAATTAATGCAGGCAGTAGAATTTATGGGCTCTCTTACAGTAAAATGATGAATGGGCTAAAGAAGGCAGGGGTCAATGTAAATCGAAAAATTTTAGCTGAATTGGCAGTTAACGATCTTTCCGTTTTTCAGGAATTGGTGAAATTAGCAAAAGCCGCTTAAGGTTTTTTTTCCAGGATTATGCTAGAAAAACTTAAAAATTTAGAAACTGCAGCAGCAGAGGAAATTTTCAAGATAACTGATTTAGCCTCTTTGGAGCAAATGCGCATTAAATATCTGGGGCGAAAGGGATTACTTTCTCAGATCTTAAAAACTATTAGCTCCTTACCTAAGGAAGAAAAACCGAAAATCGGTAAAGTAGCTAATGATTGTAAAGTAAAGATTGAGAGGCTGTGGAAAGAACGTTTTGATCAATTTAAAGAAACTCTTGATCAAGAAAAAGATAAAACACTGGATTTGACATTGCCTGGATTTCCTATCTTTGTAGGGCATAAACATCCGATAACTCAGGTTTTGGAAGAGACCTATCAAATTTTTGCCGGGTTAGGCTTTGAGATAGCCGATGGTCCTGAGATAGAGGAGGATTTTTTTAATTTTGAGGCCTTAAATATCCCCAAAGATCATCCTGCTCGGGACATGCATGATACTTTCTATATTACTGAGGAAATACTCCTTCGGACACATACTTCACCAGTTCAGATTCGCACTATGAAATCGCATCCTCCCCCAATACGGATAATAGCGCCGGGAAAAGTATATCGACGAGATGCGGATATAACTCATACTCCCATGTTTCATCAAGTAGAAGGGTTGTTGGTTGATACGGAGACTTCCTTTAGCGATCTAAAAGGCATTTTAACGGTTTTTGTTCATCAAATGTTTGATCCTGAAACAAAACTTCGATTTCGACCAAGCTTTTTTCCCTTTACCGAACCTAGCGCCGAAGTGGATATTAGTTGTGTATTATGCCATGGGACCGGTTGCAGATTATGTTCCGACACCGGATGGATCGAGATCCTTGGAGCTGGTATGGTGCATCCAAAGGTTTTTGAATCCGTTGAATACGATCCCCAAAAAAATATCGGATTGGCTTTTGGAATGGGTATCGAGAGAATTGCCTTATTAAAGTATGGAATCGGGGATATTCGACTTTTTTTTGAAAATGATTTAAGATTTTTATCACAGTTTTAGTTCAAACTATTTTCCATCTTTTGGGGTCTTATTTTAAGGTAAGACATATTAAAAGGTGTTAAGTTTTCAATGAGAATAAGTTATAAATTTTTACAGGAATATATCGATTGCAGCCTATCTCCCCAAGCTCTGGCAGAGAAATTAATAATGGCCGGTTTAGAAGTCAATGCTATTGAAAAAACCGGGCCGGATTTAGACAACTGCCTGGTTGGTCAGATCCTGGAAATTAATCCTCACCCCAATGCCGATCGCCTTACTGTATGCAAGGTTGATGTAGGGACCGAAATTGTAACCATAGTATGTGGGGCTAATAATATGAAAGCCAAGGATAAGGTCCCGGTAGCCTTGGTCGGATGTAGATTACCAGGAGATTTCCTGATCAAAAAATCTAAAATTCGTGGTGAAACTTCCCAGGGCATGATGTGTTCTGAAAAAGAACTAAATTTAAGCGAAGAGGCCTCCGGATTAATGATTTTGCCTGCTGACGCTCCTATAGGGAACGCCATAACTTCTTATTTAGGTTTGGATGATATTATCTTAGATCTGGAGCTTACACCAAATAGGGGCGATTGTTTTTCAGTAAGAGGCATAATCCGGGAAATATCCGCTTTAACAGGAGAAAAACCGAAAGAAGTTCATTATGATTTTTCCGAGGAAGGGGAAAAAATAAAGGATATCCTCTCTATTCAGATTGATTCCCCAGATTTATGCCCTCGATATGCAGCAAAAGTTATTTCCGGAGTTTCCATCGGGCCTTCACCTCTCTGGCTTGTGCAAAGGTTACGCTCTTTTGGTCTTCGTTCCGTCAATAATGTAGTTGATGTTACCAATTTTGTTATGATGGAATGGGGGCAGCCCTTACATGCCTTCGATTATGATTTAATTCAGGGGAAAAAGATTATTGTCCGCCGAGCTGAAGAAAAGGAGAAATTAATTACCCTGGATGATCTGGAGCGAATTCTTACTTCAGAGAATTTAGTAATAGCCGATTCTCAACGTCCTATTGCCTTGGCTGGAGTCATGGGAGGCGCTAATACCGAAGTTTCCGAGAACACCGGGAATATTCTTTTAGAGAGCGCTTTTTTTGATCCGTCATCGATCCGCCGAACAGCAAATATATTTGGCCTCCATAGTGAAGCTTCTCATAGGTTTGAACGAGGCATCGATCCGGAAGGGACCATACAATCGTTAAACCGTGCAGCACAATTAATTCTTCAACTTGCCGGGGGAAAAGCCGCGCAAGGTATTATTGATGTTTATCCAACAACCATTCCGCATCGCCTTATCTCTCTGGAAATTGTCAAAGTGAAAAAAGTACTTGGTGTGGATGTCACAGAAGAGAAAATTATCAATATTTTGCAAGGTTTAAATTTTATTGTTCAGAAAATTGATGAAAATAAAATTCAAGTACAAGTCCCCCTTTTCCGCTGGGATGTTGAAAGGGATGTTGATCTTATAGAAGAGATTGCCCGAATTTATGGATATCATAATATTCCGGTAAATCTTCCCCGAAATAGCCTTTCCCCCAATAAAAAAACAAAATTAAGGGATTTCGAAACCAAAATAAAAATCGTCTTTTCAGGGTTTGGCTTTTCAGAGGCCATTAATTATAGTTTTATTTCAGAAAAAGTTTTAGATGATTTAGCGGATTTAGATGGGGCCCCTTTAGAAAGAATCCGTCTAAAAAATCCCTTAACTGAAGATCAAAATATAATGAGAACCTCCTTGATGCCGGGGTTGTGTAAAAATATTGCTTATAATCTAAATCGTCAAGTTGCCAATATTCATTTGTTTGAAGTGGGGAGATGTTTCTTCTCGTCTCAGACCACCAACCTTCCGGTGGAGAAAATGAAGCTGGGAGTAATCATGCAGGGCTCAAGCGCTCCCCAATCCTGGCGAGGAAAAGCGGTGCCCTTAAGTATATTCGATATTAAGGGAGTAGTTGATGCCTTAATGGAGACTTTATGCATAACTGATTATGCAATTTTGCCAAATAAAACAAAGTGGTTAGGATCTCATCAATCCTGTACTATTACTGTCAAAGGTAGGCTTGCCGGTTTTTTAGGGAAAGTAGGCAAAAAGATTATTAAATATTTTGATATTAATCAAGATATTTATGCACTTGAGCTTGATGTTGACGCTCTTAAGATCTCCGAAAATAAGCATGTAAGCCCACTTCCCAAATACCCTTCGGTTGTGAGAGATTTGGCTATAATAATTTCTGAAGACTTCTCCTATCAGGAACTTGAGAAAAGTATTCGGGAGATGGATCTGAAAATTTTACGCAAGGTTTTTCTTTTTGATGTCTATAAAGGTGAACAGATAGCCAGTGGAAAAAAAAGTTTTGGATTGTCATTTACTTATCAGTCATTAAAAAAGACCTTAACTGATAAAGAAGTAAATAATGTTCACGGAAAAATTATTGAGCTATTAAAGAAAAAATTTCAAGCCTCTTTACGAGAGTAAAGGTAACAATGAATTATGAAGAGAAATTCGGAGAAATTAAACTCCTGATTCATCAAATGAAACTGGGGATGCAAAAATTAATTGAAGAAAATGAACGGCTTAGAGTCAAACTGCAGGGAAAAGATATTATATTAAAGCAAAAAGAATACCAGATTATGGAACATAGTAAAAAGGTAGAAAATATTACCGAACTGGAAAGAGAAAATAGACAATTTAGAATGAATAGCCAAATTCTTAAAAAGAATATAAATCAGATGATAGAGGATTTAGAGGATCTATAGATAAGAGATATAACCATGTCTGTATTAAATCAAAGAACTAAAGTAGAAATTTGTGGTGATGAATATACAATTAAAAGTGATATCTCACCACAGGAGGTGCATAATCTCGCTAAATATGTTAATGTAAAGATGCGAGAGATTAAAAGCAAAACCCAAAGCATGCCGGCTAATAAAATTGCTGTATTGGCGTGTTTAAATATAACCGAGGAGTTAATTGATATACAAAAACATCTAGAAGAAACCCAAAATTTAATGGAGGAAGAAACAACTAAAATTCTACGACTGCTGGATGAACCTTATTTGAAGGGGCAGTAATAAAAATATAGGTCTTTTTAAAGTATGTAATAAATTTTATTGTCAGCTTATCCTCATGAGAGAGGCGGCTGTTTAAATAACAGTTATTTTTAAATTTTTAAAAGATTATTATTTTTTTTTATATTTTTCATTGCTTGAAAACAACAAGTAAAAATGATATATTAAGGTTACCCCCTGCTATATTCGTGATGGATGAAGAGATTTGAGCCAACAGAAAAAAAACGGGAGTCTGGACTTTGAGTGTGGAAAATATGCCCTGTTTAATTACAGGGACATTTGATACGCTTAAGAGGACACCCACCTAGTTTAACTAGGTTCAAAATTTTTCATTTCACACGGTATAAGGCGGGGGGTTTACCTCCTTGCAAAACATTCAAAAAGACCTGCCTTTTTTATCCAGCATATAGAATAACTAATTTAGATCCAGTTAGAAAAATCAATTGATAGGGAAGAAGCAAAATAGAGACAAATGGATAAAAAATTGTTACGCCAAAACATACTTTCGCAAAGGGATGGGCTTTCTATTCAAGAGCGTGTACAAAATAGTCGCAATATAATGGCTCGTCTGATAAAGCACCCTGTGTTTATTGAGTCTAGCTCGGTAATGGTTTATGCTTCTTTTAGGAGTGAAGTTATGACTGAGGAGCTTATAAAATACTGCTTGAGCCAAAAGGAAAAAGTAATTGTGCCGGTTATTAACAAGAAGAGGAATCATTTAGTATTATCTGAAATTAAAAGATATGATGATTTAGTCCCATCAACATTTGGGATAAATGAACCGCAAAATTTGTGTTTTGTAGAACCGCGAGATGTTGAATTATTTATATTACCTGGAGCAGCCTTTGATGAAGGAGGTAATAGATTAGGATATGGAGGAGGATATTTTGATCGTCTTTTAAGTACTAAACTTGAATGCCAGAAATTAATTGGTCTTGCTTTTGAGCTTCAAGTAAAAAAAGGACTACCTTGTAAAAATCATGATATTTCTATGGATTGTGTCATTACCGAAAAAAAAGTAAGGTATTGTACTTTTTTTCAAATGGCCTATAAACCTGAAGGGGGTGAGGAAGATTAGCGGAGAAGTCTATATCATCTCTTTAATCGTTATAGCTATTATTTGTATTTGGATCGGTTACCTGCTGCGAAAGAAAATTTCAGAAAGCAAGGTGATTACTGCTGAAGATATGGCTAAAAAAATTATTGTTGAAGCCGAGAAAGAGGCAAATAATAAGAAAAGAGAGGCGATTTTAGAAGCCAAGGATAGATTATATCAATCCAAGGCTGAATTTGAACGGGAAACACGAGAAAGGAAAGCAGAGGCTCTCAAGCTTGAAAAAAGATTAACCACTAAAGAAGAGAACCTTGAGAGAAAAGTAGATCTATTGGACAGAAAAGAACAGGAACTGAATAGTAAATCAAAAGTGGTCATAGTCAAAGAGAAAGAGCTGAACGAGAAAATTAGCGAATATGAAGTCATTATTCAGGAGCAGAAGAATCAATTGGAAAAAATTTCCAATATGAGCTCAGAGGAAGCTAAGAATTCGCTAATTGCCAAGATGGAAAATGAAGCGAAACATGAAGCTATTCGGTATATAAAGAAAATAGAGGAGGAAGCAAAAGAAACTGCAGGAAAAAAGGCCAGGGAAACTATCAGCCTGGCTATTCAGCGTTACGCAGCTGATGAGGTTATGGAAGCTACGGTTTCAACAGTAGATTTGCCTAATAATGAAATGATAGGAAGAATTATTGGACGTGAAGGGAGAAATATCAGGGCCTTAGAGATGGCTACCGGGGTTGATTTAATCATTGATGATACACCTGAGGCGGTTATTATTTCCGGGTATGATCCCATCAGAAGACAAGTAGCTAAAAATGCCTTAGAAAAGCTGATTGTCGATGGCCGAATCCATCCAACCCGTATTGAAGAGATTGTCAATAAATGTCAAAAGGAGATTGAAAATTTAATTCGGGAGGAGGGAGAAAAAACTACCTTTGAAGTGGGTGTTCATAATTTGCATCCGGAGGAGCTCAAACTAATTGGTCGTTTGCGTTTTAGAACAAGTTATGGGCAAAATGTTCTCCAACATTCTAAAGAAGTAGCCTTTTTAGCTGGTATTATGGCTGCTGAACTTGGTGTAGATGAGCAAGTAGCCAAAAGGGCCGGCCTTTTGCATGATATCGGTAAAGCAGTGGATCATGAAATGGAAGGATCACATCCTAAGATTGGCGCGGATCTGGCTAAAAGATTTAATGAATCACAAGAGATTATCAATGCTATTGCAGCTCATCATGAAGATGAAGAACCAAAGGGAATTATTGCAGTTTTGATTCAGGCTGCGGATACACTTTCAGCAGCTCGTCCCGGCGCACGGAAGGAAAGCTTGGAGGCTTATATTAAACGGCTGGGGACCCTTGAAAAAATTGGTAATTCCTTTAACGGTGTCGAAAGTTCTTACGCTATTCAGGCAGGCAGGGAGATAAGAGTTATTATTGAACCGGAAAAGCTTACTGAAACTAATATGTCGACTTTAGCCAGAGATATTGCCAAAAAGATTGAAGAAGAGCTTGAGTATCCTGGACAAATAAAGGTTACTGTAATAAGGGAATCAAGAGCTGTAGAGTATGCAAAATAATTTTGATTAAATTAAATCAAAGGGGGGCAAGGAAAATTTTCTTGCCCCACTTTTAAATAAAAATTAATTATTATGAAAATTTTATTCATTGGTGATATCATAGGTAAAGCTGGCCGGAAAGTCATCCACCAATTACTCCCGGAAATACTCAGAGATTTTCAAATTGATTTCTGTATTGCTAATGGTGAAAATGCGTCTGGTGGGTTTGGACTGACTTCTATTATTGCCAAGCAGTTATATGAAGAAAAAATCGACGTCCTTACCTCAGGGAACCATATTTGGGACAATAAGGATATTTTTTCCTTTATTTCTACAGAGAAGCGTTTATTAAGACCTGCTAATTATCCAAAAGCTCCCGGTTTTTCCTCCTCTGTATATATTGCTGAAAATGGACAGAAAGTCGGGGTACTTAATCTTTCGGGTCGAATTTTTATGCATCCTCTTGATTGTCCATTTCAAATTGCTTTAGAAAAAGTATACGAGCTCCAAAAGGAATGTGCAACAATTATCGTGGATTTTCATGCTGAAGCTACCTCTGAAAAAATTGCTATGGGATGGTACTTAGAAGGTGAGGTTAGTGCAGTCATTGGGATCCATACTCATGTTCAGACTGCTGATGATACAATTTTACCTAAAGGCACCGCCTACATTACCGATGTAGGAATGACCGGTCCTTTTGACTCTGTAATTGGCATAGAAAAAGATATTATTATTGAAAAATTTTTAACACAAATGCCTAATAAGTTCAAAGTTGCTCGGGGGGATTTGAGATTATACGGGGTGGTGCTCGATATAGATCAGGATACAGGCAAGGCTTTGGATATTAAAAAGGTTACAGGTAAGCGTATAAATACTATTTAATTATTGCCCCTGAAATTTTAGGTCTTTTTTTCTGAGTTATTCCCTCCTTATTTCTCACTACCAATTTTCCAAGTTCTATAGGAATGGTAATTTTTAACAGTAAAGTAAAGATAAATAACCCAAATGCCCAAATGCCAATGGTAATCATTATTTCCGGAATTGAAGGCTTATATTCAAAAATTTCTCCAAAGATGGAAGGGATGAATCCAAAGATAATAAGACCAATACCTTTTTCAAACCAGACGCCAACGAAAGCTAATATACAAGAGATATCAAGAATTTTTAGATTGTGGCGTCGTGGTGAAAGTAATAAAAGTAAAGCACAAAATTGTGCTGTAATCGATATCCACGAGGGCATTACATAGGCGTGGTGTCCATTGAGTCCAAAAAAAAGATATTCTCGACGGGCTAGATGAGGGCTATGGGTATAAAATTCAAGAAAAATTTCAGACCCTAACATAAAAAGATTAAGGAAAAGAGCGACGGAGAGAATGTCCGCCAATCGGTATAAGGTCTTTTTTTCAATCGGCAATGGAGTATATTGGCCGATAATTTGTAATACTAAGATAAGGATAAGAATGAGAAAGGCTGGTCCGGAAGTGAAGGCGGAGGCGAGAAATCGCGGGGCAAGAATTGCTTGATCGATTGTAGACAGTGAGCTGAAAATAAAGGCGGTGACCGTATGAATGCTGATGGCCCATCCGATTGAAAGATAGATAACAGGTAATAGTAGTTTTTTATTTGGGGCATTGTTTTGATATTTACAGTAAAGGAGATAACCGGGAATAAGGAAGTTGAGCAATAAGTATCCCCAGAGGACAAGAACATCCCAGCTCATTAGAGAGGGGAGATTAAATTGGCCCAGCCCGGGAATCAGATGCCAAAAACGATCAAGTCTCCCCAAATCAACCATCACAAAAAGTAAAGCCATAATGATTGAACAAGCTGCCAGCAGTTCTCCAAAAATACAAATATCCTTAAAAGGTTCATAGTGATATACATAAGCAGGGATAATAATGACCACAGCCGCAGCAGCCATGCCTACCAGGAAAACAAAGTTAGCGATATAGAGTCCCCAAGGAAAAGGATCTCGCATGCCGGTTATGATCAAACCTTCCTTATACTGAAGAATATAAGAAAAGATCCCAAGTACTATTCCTATTCCTAGAATGGACAGCCATAGATAATAGCCCAATCCACCTCTAAAAAGAAAACTATAAAATTTAGCTTTTTCTTTTTCCTTAACCATTCTTCCCTAACCACATTGCCGTAATAGTTGAGTTATAACTTTTTTTTTGTTATTGATAAATAATAATTACTCCTTGTAAGGATTTCCTATAGCTGCAAAGGAAATACAAATAAGATGCAGTATCATGCCCGGTAATATAAAAGACCCATAACCGATAGCCACAAAAAGTGTCCATAAACAACCGGTGAGGATCTTGCCCCTATAAACTTGTCCCCCCCCTGGAATTATCAGAGATAAAGCAGCCGCAATACCAGGATTCCATTTTGGTTGAGGGAAATTATTTTCCCTAGGTTCAAGAAATTCTTGGCAAAATTTACATTTTTTTGCCTCTGCAAGAATAATTTCGGAGCAGAAGGGACACTTTTTTAAATTTTGATGCACCGTAAGTGTGGATGGTTCTTCTGGGGGAGGTTCAAGAAATTCTTGGCAAAATTTACATTTTTTTGCCTCTGCAAAAATAATTTCGGAGCAGAAGGGACACTTTTTAAATCCATTTTGAATTTCAGGTGGTGCAATGGTTGATGTTCCCATAACAGAACTCCTCTTATAGTAATGAGAAATAATTTAAAAGCATACAAATTTTCATTTTATTTATTCAGCTTAACAGCTTAACTGTTTATCAGCTTAAGTTAATACGTTTTTTTCATAGCATTTGCACTTATCATGCCAAGCTTTCCTTTATTAAATTAAGGGATTTTTTTTTGAATAGTGTATAAATTTTATTATTGTGTCATATTTCCCAACTCTTTCTTGAGTTTTATTACTCTTTAACCGATAAGAAGAATAAGAAACCGTCAATTTTCCTATCAAAAAAAAATTATTTAAAAAAAATGA
>JAUWIR010000127.1 GCA_030605265.1 Pseudomonadota bacterium
AAACATCTACCCCTTTTAAGTTTTCAATGCTCTTCCTTAACCATTCATAGCTTTTTGAAGTGGTCGGGTTTCCATTACGGCCCAAAATGATTAGAGGGTCAATTTTCCCGACAGCAGAATAAATGCCTAAATTTTTAGTAAGATCTGCTGAGCCAAGTAATCCGAAAGATTCTAATATTAGATATGCCCGGCGATGAAGTTCCCATAATGGATCTTCTGCGCCTATGTAGAGGACTTTATATTGATTAGTTGGTTTGAATGGGCCAAAATCTTTTTTTATGGCCAAACATATTGCCAGTATAAGAAGCAAAAAAGATTTACCCACGCCACCAGTAGCAAAGATGCCTGACACAATCCCTTGTATGGTTAAATTTTCAAAAAGATAATTAAGTTTTTCTGGCTTTTTATAAAACCTATCACAAGAAACCTCTTCCCATGTAAGCGGTAAATCTTCGCCAAATACTTCCCGCTCCGCATCAGTCTCGGTTTGCATTTCCTTCTTTAAAACTTCTGCTTCATTCTCTATCGTGGTTGTAGCCATTGAATTAATTTACCTGCACTCTATAAAAACAAATCTTCTACTTTACAATCAAGCGCTTTAGCGATTACTGCATTTTTTTACTTTCCATACTGGTCGAGATAATTTACAATTTTTTGATAAATCTCATCCTGCATATCAATATGTTCATTCAACATCCGAGAAAGAGTACAATCCGGGATATTGAGTGCTTTTGATACCTGATAAGATTTAACGCGTTTTTCAAACATAGTTGATTTGATTCTTTTTATTCTTCCATCCATAATCACCTCTAATTTTTGTAAATATTCGGCTTGATTTTTTTTCTTAAAAAAAGTACGGGACACGGGACAAATAATTTGCTAAAATAGCAAGCATGAATACTTCGTGTCAAAAACTGATACCATCTACCTGCACCAAAATTACTGAACAGATCATTGACCTGCCTGAAGAAATATCTCCTCGGATTTTCATTACAGAGAAAGAATACCTGGAACTTAAATGGGAGGTAGGTTATTGGCAAAGTATGCACAAAAAAGCACTTTCAAGGGAAGAAGCATTAAAAAAAATAATAAAGGAGCAAGAAGGTAAAATCCGGGACCTTAAAAATCGGGTATTTGGAAAAAAAAGTGAGAAAAAAAGTTCCGGCAAAAAAGAATGTGGAGCAAAACCCACAGAAGTCAAACGCCCTCGAGGGCAGCAACCCGGCAGTAAAGGACATGGACGTACGACTCGTCCTTATCTTCCCCGTATTGAGGAATCGAGTGATCTTTCAGATGTGCCAAAGTGTACTAAATGCGGCAAAGCCTATATTCCAGATGAAAGCAAAAAATCAGAAATTATTGAAGTCGAGGTTAAGGCCCATAAGCGTATAATTAATCGCAGCTGTATGAAAAGAGACTGTTCTTGCAAGGGAGTACCAAATACTATTACAGCCCCCATGCCTCCCAAGGTTATACCGAAAAGTCCATATGGGAATTCAATTTGGGAAGCCGTCTTGTTAACTAAATTTCATTATTGCCAACCGACCAATCGTCTTCTTAATCAGTATGCAGAGCTGGGGTTGCCTATCTCTGCAGGAAGCATTACAGGTGGTCTAAAGATACTCAAAAAATTGTTTCGGCCTGTTTATGATGCACTATACAACCAACAAATGACAGAAGATAGATTCCACAATGATGAAAGCAGTTGGAAGGTTTTTGAGAGTGTCGATGGCAAAATCGGCAACCGTTGGTGGCTGTGGGTCAGTCGTTCAGCATCCGTTGTGTTTTTTCAGATTGCACCGGGACGCGGCGCAGACGTTCCAGTGGAGCATTTCAAAAATATACAACATCAAAAAATTATTGTTATCTGTGATCGTTTCAGTGCCTACAAATCATTGGTAAAGCAACTGCCTTTCATCATTCTGGCTTTTTGCTGGGCACATGTGCGCCGTGATTTTCTGGATGCAGCCAGAAAGTATCCGGATTTGCAAGAGTGGGCACTGTACTGGGTGGAAAAAATCGGTGACCTGTACCATATCAACAACCAGCGTTGTAAAGAGTTTGATCAAAAACTTGCTATTCAACACCAATCTGCATCATTCCAAACACAACACGAGAAGCTCGTTGAAAAAATGGATACAATGGCTGAGGAACGGGATGCTTTTGTAGATGCGTACAGTCTCGACGATTCTGATACAAATTTGTTGTCAGAGGTTAAATATAAAATTTTGACAAGCCTGCAGAACCATTGGAAAGGACTGAGTGTTTTTGTTGATCACCCTGAAGTACCAATGGATAATAATAATGCAGAAGGCTCCATCCGTAATCCTGTGACAGGGCGTAAGGCTTTTTATGGCTCCGGTAGTCTCTGGAGTTCTGTGCTGGCAGCGATAATGTTTTCAATTTTTCAAACTATAGCTTTAGGTGGTCTCAACTGCAATCATTGGCTGAGATTATACCTGATGGCCTGCGCGCAAAACCATGGTAAGGCACCTGAAGATTTATCACCCTTTCTTCCCTGGAAAATGGATGAAGAACGTCGGCAGCAACTTTGCAAACCAATTGACACATCATGATCCGATATTGTGGACGGGAATTTACCCTCCATGAGCTTGAGCTGATTAGAGCTCTCATAAAAAATAACCCCCAGTTCAATCGGATGCGCCTTTCCAAAGAAGTTTGCAGGATACTGCAATGGCTGAAACCTGACGGTAAACTCAAGGATATGTCATGCCGGGTGGCCATGTTGCGTATGTATGAAGATGGATTAATCCTCTTACCCCCGCCAACTCGAATCAAACGGCCTATAAAAAAAATTAAGTTCATATCAGCTACCGGCCTGCAAAGTCCCGTTTTGAGCCCTGTTGATCTATTACCGCAACTACGCTTTCAAATGGTTACTAAAACCAACTCTGCTTTATGGAACGAGTACATTGAAAGATATCATTATCTTGGATACACCCCCTTGCCTGGTGCGCAGTTACGCTATTTTATTTATGCAGGTGAGCAAATTGTCGCATTGACAGGCTTTAGCGCGGCTGCATGGCAAACTGCACCAAGAGATCAATTTATTGGCTGGAATCATGAACAACGGAAAAAGAATCTGCATTTGATTACCAATAATGCTCGTTTCCTGATTTTACCCTGGATAGAATCGAAAAACATTGCATCAAAAATTCTCTCATTATCAGCTCGATATCTCCTGGATGACTGGGAAAAAAAATATAACATCCGGCCAGTATTGATGGAATCTTTTGTTGAGAAAAAAAGATTTACAGGCACTTGCTATAAAGCTGCAAACTGGCACCTATGTGGGCAAACCAAAGGCCGAGGAAAACTTGGCCCGGCTGGTAAAATGAGTGTTCCCATTAAAGATGTTTGGCTGTATCCTCTCGACAAAAAGTTCAGGAACATTTTAAAAAATTGACTCATGAATATCCAACCCGAATATTTACATATTTTCTAATAATAATTTCTAAAAATGAAGGCAGATTGGCAACTTTCAATAAGTCTAAGATAAAAAAAAATAGGAAAAATGATTCACAGGATGAAAAATAACTCACATTTCAGATAAATTTGATCTTACCTGTATCACCAGCATGCACACCTAATAGCTGATCAGCTCGATTTTGATAGGAAAAGATTTCAATATGACCACTGCTGCCTATTATGGCACCAATCTCAGCTCCTTTCTGAAGGGAGGCAAAGTGCGGAGAAAGTTGCCTAATCTTTCTGTCAGAAATTTCCAAAAGAAAACCTCTCCCTGGACCATTTGAGAGATTTTTCTGAAAAAATTCTTTCTGAATTGAAGTAATAAGATTCCCAAAATGATCAATATGAATAATCTTGAATTCATAAAAATTTGCTTGCAAAAAAACAGGTTGTGGGACATCAAATTTTTTATAATTTATAATTTCCTGACCAAACTCTTCAGGGGGTACTCCGGTGGCCAGCCATGCTCCAACAGGGGCGAAAAGATCTCGGCCATGAAATGTTGTGCTTATTGATGAACGAAAATACTTTTTTTCAGTAATGTGAAATACTCGAGTATTACATTCTTGGTGATAAACATAAGAGAGCACTCCATTATCCGGGGCTACAAAATAATAATCATCAGTTAGAGCAATAATAGGTTTTCGCTCACTCCCTACACCAGGATCAATTACTATGACATGAATTGTTTTTTTAGGGAAATAGCTATAAGCTGAACCAATTATATAAGAGGCTTCCAGAATATTATGAGGGGAAATATTATGGCAGATATCTATAATTTTTACTTTTGAGTGGATCTGCAACATGACCCCTTTCATAATGCCGACAAAAGCATCATGGAGGCCAAAATCTGTTGTTAAGGTGATAATCGGATTAGCCATTTCTTTAATCAGAAATAGAGGGGCTTGCTATCTTTCGTGGTTTTTGTTGAACTATCTCTTTATATATCTGAGGACGGCGGTCTTTTAAAAATGACCACCCCTTTCTGACTTCATCAATCACTTTTAAATTGATATCTGCCAGAATGATTCCGTCATGATGACTACTGGGCTTCATTAAAGTCTCTCCATTGGGATCAAAGCAGCAAGTGCGCCCGTAAAAATACTGTTCTCCTTCCTCCCCTACTCGATTAACGCGAAAACAAAACACTCCGTTGGCAATGGAGTTGGCAGCAATCATTTTCTCCCATTTTTGATAAGAGGAAAAGGCACAGGCAGTAGGACAAAAAATGATTTGGGCTCCCTTGAGGGCCAGAATTCTGCACCCCTCAGGGTAAAAATTATCCCAGCACATCTGAATGCCAATAGTGGCCAGTTGAGTACGAAATACCGGAAACCCCAGATCGCCAAGTGAAAAGTAATATGACTCCTCCCAAAGCGGAATTTTGGGCAAATGATTTTTTCTGTATACCCCCAGCAGGACCCCATTTTGATCAATTACCACACAACTGTTAAAATAATTCTCCCCCTCTTTTTCAAAAATAGGGGCCACAATGACCATTTGTAATTCTTTTGCTTTCAACTTTAAATGCATCACCAATGGTCCGTGAACTTCCTCAGCTAATTCAAAATACTTGTGGTCCTTTTCCTTGGGGAACCAATGGGTATGAAATAATTCTTGCAGGCAAACTATTTGTGCCCCTTGTTCAGAAGCTATTCCCAGCATATATAAGGCTTTTTCCAGGTTCTTGTCCGGGTCGTTATAGCACTTCATTTGAATTCCAGCTACTTTCATAACTTATTTCCTATCTTTCCTATCTATTTTCCACAACATTTTTTGTATTTTTTCCCACTCCCGCAGGGACAAGGTTCATTACGTCCCACTTTAGGCGCTTTTCGCTGAATGGGTGTTTGCTTCCCGGAAGCCCGGGCAGACTGATCAATAGTTCGCTGGACCCTTACTCTTCTGCGTTTTTCCCGCTCTTCCTCCTCACGATACTCTTGAACCATAAAAAGGTGCTGAACAATCTGCTCTTTAATACGATCAATAAGATCATTAAAAAGCTGAAACCCCTCCCTTTTATATTCAATCAGGGGATCTTTCTGGCCGTAGCCACGCATGCCGATCCCCTCTTTGATGTGATCCATCTCCAGTAAATGATCTTTCCATTGAAGATCTATGGATTGAAGAGTGATCATCTTCTCCAGATGTCGCATCATGGGGCTTTTGATGAGCTGTTCTTTCTTCTCATAATTATTTAAAATCGACTGAAAAATTTCATCATAGAGCTTCTCTTGGGTAAGGTCGGGTTGATGATCCACCTCATATTTAAAACAAAACTGTTTTAGAAGAGCATTTTGAAAGCCTATTTTGTCCCAATCATCTAATCTGGTATTCTTGGGAAAATACCCGACAATAATAGCGTCCAAACGATCCCCAACCATTCTATCGATCAGAGGTTTAAGGTTCTCTCCTTCCAGTACCTGCCGGCGCTGTTGATAGATGATCTCTCTTTGTTTATTCATGACATCATCATATTCCAGCAAGTGTTTTCTAGCTTCATAATTTTGACCTTCCACTTTTCGCTGGGCGTTTTCAATTGCTTTGCTGATCATATTATGCTCTATAGGTTGACCCTCTTCAATTCCCAATTTATTCATGACCTTGGAGATCATTTCACCACCAAAAATTCGTAACAGATCATCATCCAGGGAGAGATAAAATCGAGAGGACCCCGGGTCTCCTTGCCGTCCTGCTCGTCCACGAAGCTGATTATCAATACGGCGGCTTTCATGACGCTCTGTTCCCAAAACATGTAATCCCCCTAATCCGGCTACTCCTTCCCCCAAGACAATATCAGTTCCACGTCCAGCCATATTGGTTGAAATAGTTACCGCCCCATGCCGGCCTGCTCCGGCCACAATCTCAGCTTCTCTTTCATGCTGTTTTGCATTTAAGACATTATGGGGGATACCTCTTCTTTTCAATAATGTGCTCAGCTTTTCTGATTTTTCAATAGCAATCGTCCCCACCAGGACCGGCCGGCCAATCTTATGTAATTCCTCAATTTCTTCAATTACTGCGTTAAATTTTTCTTTCTCTGTTCTGTAGATAACATCAGGGTTATTTGTCCTGTGCAAAGGTTTATTCGTGGGAATAACAACAACATCTAAATCATAAATCTTTTTAAATTCTACAGCCTCTGTGTCCGCAGAACCTGTCATGCCGGACAATCTTTCATAAAGACGAAAATAATTTTGAAAGGTGATGGTGGCCAAGGTCTGATTTTCTCTGGCAACCTTTACCCGCTCTTTTGCCTCCAGCGCCTGATGCAGTCCATCGCTATATCTTCGACCAGGCATAAGTCTGCCGGTAAATTCATCAACAATCATCACTTCCCCGTCTTTGACCACATAATCCACATCTTTGGTAAATAAGGCCTTGGCCCGTATTGCTTGTTCAATATGATGAATCCACTCTAAATGCTTGGCGGATAAAATTCCATCCTGAGTATCCTGTTCATAGAGATCTTCTATGCCTAAGTACTTTTGCGCCTTGAGAATTCCTTCTTCAGTGATGGCTATGGTGCGTTTTTCCTCATCTTTTTCATAATCCTCATCTATGACCATTCGTTGAGCTATCCGGTTGGCTTCATAATATTTATCAGTAGCCTCTTCCGAGGGCCCGGAGATAATTAAAGGTGTTCTGGCCTCATCTATTAGAATACTGTCCACTTCATCAACAATGGTAAAATAATGTTTTTTTTGCACAAACTCTTTGAGGTTGAATTTCATATTATCGCGAAGATAATCAAACCCGAACTCATTATTTGTTCCATAGGTAATATCACTTTGATAGGCCAGCTGCCGGTCTTGTTCATCCATATCATGAACAATTAACCCTACGGTTAAGCCTACAAATTTATATATCCCTCCCATCCATTCACTATCTCTTTTGGCCAAGTAATCGTTAACAGTGACTATATGAACCCCTTCCCCGGTGATTGCATTCAAATAGGCAGGGAGGGTAGCAACCAGGGTTTTCCCTTCACCAGTGGCCATTTCAGCAATATTCCCCTCGTGAAGGACAATCCCTCCAATAAGCTGCGCATCAAAATGGCGCATCTTCAAAACCCGCTTGCCTACTTCCCGCACAACTGCAAAAACCTCGCACAGAATTTCGTCCAGTATTTTTTTGCGCTCTTCAGCTAATTTTTTCTGTATTTGCTCAAGCTTGACCTTGTCTTCTAAGGCAAGAAGATCAAACTGGGCAATCGCCTCATCATTGATCCCCTCTTGATCTTTAAAGCGCTGAATTCGTTCTTGATAAAACTGCCTGAATTTATCTGTCTTTGCCTTTAGTTCTTCATCAGTTAATTTACTTATTTCAGGCTCAAGAGCATTGATCTGTAGAACATATTTGTCGAGTCCCTTGAGTTCCCGTTGATTTTTACTCCCTATGACTTTCGTTAAAAAACCTTGAAGCATGATTTTCCTCACTTCAAATTAATGACCTTAAATACAGCTGATAAAAATATAACTCATTCATTCTTTTGTTTCACCTCTTACATTTCATTTTTTACAAGACCATCATATGTAATAGGTTGGAAACACATGGGATAAAGATAATCATGGAAGAAGTAATCGCAAGCGAAGAGAAAAAATTTATTCAAAATAATGAAAAAAAAAGCATCACACCTTAAAATAATTTTGACTGTAGATACTTTCTGGGATTTATACACCTTTTCTCTTTTCTGACCTCGTAATGTAAATGGGGCGCTGTGCTTCTGCCTGTATTTCCAACATATCCAATAAGTTGTCCACGTTCCACTTTATCTCCCGATTTTATAACATTAATTGAAGTGTGTCCATATAAAGTGGCATAGCCAAAACCATGCTGAATAATGATAGCGTTTCCATATTCACCCTTGCGCCCGCTAAATTTGATAACACCTCGATTGGTTGCATAAATTGGAGTACCATAATGGGTAGCAATATCTATCCCCTTATGGAAAGCCCTTTTCTTGGTGAAGGGCGAAGTGCGGTAGCCAAAGGATGAACTAATCCACCCATGGGTGGGCCATGGAGAGGGCTTAAATTGACATTTTTCTTTCTGCTCTTCAATTAATTTATAAAACTCTTCCTCATTATTTTTTAAAATCAGGGCATTCATTTCAATCTCTTCAAGATCATAAGTACATTCTGTTAAATCAAAATATTCTACAAAATCATTAAAAAAAACATCCCCTCCCCCTCCATCAGTTCTTTCTACAAAAGTTACCAAATCATATGCCCCTTCCGCTCCTTCGTTCAAATTATATAGACAGTTTCTTTGGCAATTTTGATAGTATATTTCTTCATCAGGGTAACTATCTTCGGTCTGAGCAAACAAGGAAGGCTTTGAAGGGGGGTAATTATTATAACTATTTGGGAGCATCGGAGCTAAATGTTTTAATGATTGGATAGTAGCCTCCGCCATTGGAGCATCACATTGACTGATCCGCTCAATGAGACAGAGGGCAACACTGATAAATAAAATAAAAATAATAATAATATCTATAATATTAGATTTTGATATTTTTATCTGCAACACCCCCACCTCGGTGTTTGTCTCCTAAAAAGTAAAAAACCTATACAAAATATGGTTTAAAGCGAATTATATAATTTATTGCCTTTCCATTTTTCAATTTTCACTAATATATCTTTAATAATTTATTAAAAAATAAAATAAAACAAGTTAATAAACATATATATCGTCATTTATAGTAAGAAACAACAAAAATAACCTAATGATATTTTGGATATCTATTAAGTTTTTAAAAAATTCTAAAAATACAAAATATATTTTAATTACAAAAAAATGACACTTGACAAAATCGCTGCTATTATAGCTTTTTTCAATACAAAAAACAACTGCTCCTATACTTTTTTCTACAATTCTTGTTATCACTGAAAACCTGGGATATTCTTTCAATTATTATTGTAATCACACATTATACAATATAGAATAGTAATTTAGATT
>JAUWIR010000227.1 GCA_030605265.1 Pseudomonadota bacterium
ACTAAAAAATAATCCGGTCCCTATAAATGGAACAAAACTCCTGATTACCGTCAATATTGGGCTCTCTTCTCTTTTTGATGATACTGTTTTTGGGAATAAGGAAATGTTTATCTCCCGTGCAGAGGAAGCCCTACTGTATGCAAAACAATTTGGTCAAGGCAATATCTATCAATATAAGGATTGTGAGAATCAATATACCATAGATCGAACTCATATACTTCGATTGCGAGAGAAAATTGTCTCTATAGAACAACAAAGTAAAAATATTTATTTGTCTTCAGTGAAAACTTTAGTCACTGCTTTAGAAACAAGAGATCAATATACAAAAGAGCATTCTATTAATGTAAATCGATATTCTTTTATAATAGCCGGGGCTTTACAGCTTTCTTTACCGGAAATACAATGTATTGAAACTGCCAGCCTATTGCATGACATTGGGAAAATTGGCATTAGTGATAATATTCTCAATAAAAAGGAACCACTCACTGACCAGGAGTATGAGATCATTAAAACTCATCCTCTAATAGGGGTCCACATCTTAAAGGGGAGTGGATATTTAAACCGGGAGCTTTCCATTATCCTCTATCATCATGAACGTTATGATGGAAAAGGATATCCGGATGGATTAAGTGGAAAGAGTATTCCCTTGGGGGCAAGGATTATTTCCGTGGCTGATACATTTGATGCCATGAGTAATCCTCGACCTTATAGAGACGCCTTTCCCATTGAAAGGGTCTTGGAAGAGCTGGTAAGGGTCGCTGGTAGCCAATTAGATCACACTATCATACAGATATTTTTTCAGGAATTGGCCAATCAAAAAGTGCTCGAAGATAGTGATATTAATTGGCCATATTACCTGACCAAGCTAAAGAGTAAATTGACTTGAGGTTAGTGTGCCAAGAAAAAGAGGAATTTTTTTCATTACCCTTCTGGCTTTGGGATTTTTTTGGATTAATTTCTCTTTTGGCCAAAAAAAAGATTTGCATGATAGGTTTTATACTCCTTCCCCTAATAAGAGTATTGCCTACCAAAACAGTTCAATTATCTTTCTTGAGGAATTTTCTGAAGACCAGAACCTATGTTCTGCTTTATTAGAAAAAGGCATCCCGCAGCAGGAGGTTTGTCATATTCTCTTAAATTTACTCCCACTTTTTGATTTAAAATCAACAAAAATACAAGAAGATCAATATATTATTACCTTGGATGCAGGAAAAAAAATAAAAGGGGCCTCTCCCTTGTCGGAAATTGACCGCACCGAGCAGGAAGTTAATGATACCTATCTCGTTTTGCTGTCAGGAGAAGTAGAAGACTCAATATATGCCGGCATTAATAAAATTACCAAGACAAAAAAACTGGCTCACCAGTTTATTGATATTTTTGCCTGGAAAATTGATTTTCGAAAGGATGCCAGAAGGAATGACCGTTTTAACTTATTAGTAGAAAAATATTACCAAGGAGAAGAGTTTATCGATTATGGGAGAATTTTGGCGGCAGAATATGACGGCAGTAGAACAGGTAAACATGAAGCCTTTTATTATCAGGAAGATGAATTGATTGAGGATTATTATTCTCCCTGGGGATTATCCCTCAGGGCTAAAGCTCCCTTGAGTTATTCTTGTATAAGTTCAGGATATACCAACAGGCGTCTTCATCCCTTACTTAAGGTGATTAAACCTCATCTGGGTATTGACTTTGCCGCTCCTTCCGGTACTCCGGTCTGGGCTGTGGAAAAGGGAGAAGTTATTTATAAGAATTTTGATTGTTTTAATGGTAATCAAATATTGATTGAACATAGAGACGGATATATCTCCTATTATAACCATCTTTCTCGGTTTGCGGATACTATAAAAGCAGGGGATAAGGTGAAACAGCGTCAAATAATAGGATTTGTGGGAAGTACCGGTCTTTCTACAGGTCCACATTTAGATTACCGATTAAAAAAAGGTAAAAAATTTATCAATCCCTTAAAAGTTGATTTTCCTTTTTCCTCTCACCCTATGGTCAAGGATCGATATCGATTTAATCAAATTAAAGAGATTTATTCTTTTCTCCTTCAAAACGGTTATCATGCTGAAAAAGGCATTATCGCCTCAGGTCTTTATAATAAGAAGAATAAATTAAATTGATCTAATACACATGATCAGCCTTGTTCGTAAAATTTTTTTTCCCTTTCTACATCCTGCATTTGTTGGTGTACACTTTTTTAATTCACCATGAAGAGCATGAAGATTTTTTTAGAGGCGAAGCTTTGCTATAGATTTAATTCATATTTTTTTTTGTACAAAATCTGAAGTTGAGTCAGGAATATGACGAAAAATTAATAAAAGGTGAATAATGAGAAATAAGTGTGGGTACCCAAAATATACTATCGCTTTTTTAATTTTATTTTTCTGCTTGGTTGGGGAGGCCTATCCTACTTCTTCTGATATAGAAATTATTACATCTGATCCTGGAAGAGCAGCCGTAGTGGGGAAAAATTATACCTATTCTCCCAATATAGTGGGAAGTGTGACGGAAGAAGGTGAAGTTACCTGGTATCTTGTCCGAGGACCAAAGGGCCTGTATATAGATTCAAGAAATGGAAAAGTTTTTTGGCTCCCCAACAAGGAACAAATAGGGGACCATTATATTACCATAAAGGTAATAATTGATGACGGCGATAGAGAACTTGTAGAGAGTCAATATTGGACTATTATAGTACATGCTGCTTCAAAGGATGAAGAAAAGGGGGGGTGCTTTCTTTTGTCACTTTAGATGACATTTTTTTTATTACTCTTTTTCATGAATAATCCCGCCTCCTAATACCTTATCTTTTAAATAAAAAACGATTGATTGCCCAGGAGCAATAGATTTAACAGGCTCCTTAAAAATGACTTTTACCGCCTGATTCTCCTTTCCTTCTTTAGGTATTATAACGGCAGGCCGAGGTGACTGGCGATAGCGGATTTGGGCAAATATTGATTTTGGGCCGGCAGGGATGGAGTCTAAAAGCATCCAATTTAATTTAGTTGCTATGAGTTCATTTTGATAGGTTTCAGATTTTTCCCCAACCATGATACTATTTTCTTTCAGGTCAATGGCTAAAACATACAAAGGAGATGGATTGTAAAGCCCAAGCCCTCGGCGTTGGCCTATTGTGTAAGAAAAAATTCCTTTGTGGTAACCTAAAATTTTTCCTTTTCTGTTTTTGATTGGTCCAGAGTAATTTTCCAAATTTTTTATTTGACTTTTTATAAATTCAGAGTAATTCCCCTTTGGGATAAAACAGATCTCTTGGCTTTCAGATTTATCATGTATGGGAAGTTTTAGTTTTTTGGCTATGTTTCTCACCTCCTCTTTCGTATAGTTACCCAAAGGAAATAAAGAATTTTTTAGTTGATCTTGAGTGAGAGTATAAAGGAAATATGATTGGTCTTTTTGGGGATCTTTTGCCCGCTGTAAATAGAACCTTTGAGACAGAGGATCTTTTCGCAAAATAGCATAGTGACCTGTGGCCAAAGAATCGAAGCCTAGTTGACGGGCTTTTTCCATAAGGAGGCCGAATTTTAATTTTTTATTGCAAAGAATACATGGATTGGGGGTCCTGCCTGCCAGATATTCTTGACAAAAGTATTCAACTATTTCTTTACGAAATTCTTGCTCATATTCAAGGGCAATAAGTGGTATATTTAATTTTTGACAAATTATTCGGACCTGTTCAAATTCGCGTTTTTTTTCCTCAAGAAGATTTGTTTGATGCATTGGAGGGGAATAGACCGGCAGTTTCATATACGCTGCAGTTACTTTTTGGTTTTGTTGTAATAGTAAATAAGCAGCTACACTTGAATCAACTCCGCCACTCATGGCCAGTAATACCCCTGGTGATTTTTTTCTTTGAATGGAAAATCTCCTCCTTTTGAAGGTTATCTTGTTGGCATTTTCACTTGAAAATGCACCTATAATTAAATGATATCTGATATTATCAAATTTTTTTATTATCCTTTGTGCCAGGGGTATCGGCGTATTTGTTTCATTTTAAAAGGGCCAATGTTATAGGGTAAATTCCTATTGAGCATTTACTATTTTTATTTCTCCCCAAAAACCCGCGCAGTCATCTTTTATGATAATTATCCCGGTAATTTCTTTAATGGCTTTGGTTTTTTTAAGGGCGATTTCAATATCATTTTTGGTTTGCACTATATTGCCAATAGCTGTAGCAACAGCATCAGCTAAAGGGGTTGAAGAGGAGAGAATGACCACTGCATCTGCTTTACCGAAACTAAAGGAATGGCCCAGGGTCCCTGAAGATGTACAAATACCTATGGGGCATTGGGTAGGGCTGATTTCCAGAATAAGTTTGTTCCTGAAAGGGGAATTACCTGTTACAATTTGAATCCTTCTTTTTTTTGTACTATGTAAAAAAATATCTCCCCCATTTTCTATGATAACTTGTGAGGAATACTGTAATAAGTTTTTGCCTACAAATTCCGCTATAGCACCTGCTACTGCAGCCATAGGGCCAACATGGGCTATTTTTGAAGACAGCATCATGGATTTGATTATAGGAGGCGCCTCTTGATCATCGGGTAAAGGGGTTAAGCTTGTTAAAAAAGCCTGATTTTTTTTTATATAGTCTTCTATCTGTGTGCGATATTTTATAATCATTTCTCTTGCCTGAAACTCCAAATTTTTTTCTGCCAGAATATAAAGATCAGTTTCCTTAACGCTTATAAAAGAAGACACTAAATTTTCACAACAGCAACGATGGCGGTAAGTTCGTGGTTCATACATAATAGTATTTTACGATATTCTAACTAAGGAAACAATCATTAAATTGGCAATAACAGTTTTGAACTTTGACATGATTTGGATCAAGATGCCAAATTTTTTCCCAGATGCAGAGCTCACAGAGTGATTGAGAAATTCTGCAATCTGCAGTGAAGTTAGATCTCATAACAGAATTGCTGTTTGGTAATATTCTTCATTAAGGGAGAAATGGTTTCTAGATAAATAGTTATAGCGAAAGAATTGGAAAGAACCGATAAATTTAGTAAATTCCAATTATTAAAAATAAATAAATTACAGGTGTAATATGAGTGAGTATCAAAAAGTTTTTATATTTATTAACAATAATATATCCAGAAATAATCACCCTTCTTTTGTACTAGTTTTTTTGAAAAATAAAGAAGGGAAAACAGTAAAGAAGATTGAAGAGAGGGCCTTATTTGCTGATAAAAATTTTCAAGATATTTCCGGCTTACTAATAGGGCTTAAAGAGGCCATAAGATTTGGAGCAAAAAAGATATTAGTGTTAACTGATAATTTATTTTTGCAAAATATCATCAGGAACGGCATAAGAGAAAACCATTATTTTGATCATTATGGATTCTTCCCGGACATCATTGAAATGATGAATAATTTTGATGAAATAGGTGTTAAGGTAGTTGCCTGAGAGGAATACGGTTCAGAGTTCAGGGCTCAGAGGTTCACGGGTTCAGAGTTCCGAAGCATAGGGCTAATGGTTTCCAAGACTAAAGTCCAAAAAATTCGAAAAGAGGAATTTAAGGGTTAAGGTATAAGAAAAGTTAAACCTACGGTTAGGAGAGTAGATTTATTATTTTATCCGGTATTCGCCAAAGTTTGCCTTGATTATTGGTAAAGGCCAATTTTACTCTTCCTTTAGATAAAAGCTTTTGATCTTCATTTCGTATTACGGAATCAAAAATGAGCGATACTGGTGTTATGCCTGCTATGGTGGATTCAACCTCCAATAAATCGTCATATCGAGCAGGCGCTTTGTATTTTATAGAAGCTTCGGCAACAACAAAAAGGTATCCTTCCTTTTGAAGCGATGAGAGACAGATACCCCTTTTTCGTAAAAATTCAGTTCTGCTTCTTTCCATATATTTTAGATAATTAGCATAGTAAACTACATTACCACAATCAGTGTCTTCATAGTATACTCTTATTTTCATATGTATATTTTATAGTTTTTTTTTATATTAATGTTTTGTTCAGATAGACAAAGTATAGATAATCTAAACTTAAATGATGTCGGCAATTCTTTAATGGTGAGGAAGAAAAAGTTAATTATGGCAAAAATAAGTATGGTGCCGAAGGGGGGACTCGAACCCCCACGGATCTCTCCACTGCCCCCTTAAGACAGCGTGTCTGCCGGTTCCACCACTTCGGCTACCCAAAAATTGATACTTATATTTAACATATTCAGTAGCATCAGTCAAGATGGAAAAAGGTAACTTTAAAAATAAGATAAAAAGAACTAAAGAAAACTTATTCTTCTGCCAATGAATAAACTCCTCCTGAAGAAAAAAAGAGAAGTTATTGCCTTGTTTTCCAATCATGTTTTTTCTTCATATAAATTAAATACCCATAATGCCTTTTTACTTTATAATGATCCCCGGCTTGTTTTCCCCAAAACCAGGTATTCGATTTCCATTTTCCGGACCTGGATTCATAATGGTGAACACTAGCGCTTTTCTCAAATTTTGATAAGATATCCTTTCCCTGATAATTTTTATCAAGTCCATTAGGGAATGAGATAATATTTGATCCCTTATAAAGAGTAATAACCTCATTATGTAAGGGATTGATAGTAATAGGCCGGATAAAACGAAGGCTGTCACTATTTTTAGAGTATAGGACATAGCCGCGCCCCCACTGAATAGGATAATCAGCATCTCCATGGATATCATTAGCATCTATTTCAGGATCATAGGAGGAAGTTATATAATTAATCTGCCAATTTCCTGTGGAACCATCCGGAAATGATAAATGGTCAATCCAATCATAATTTTTTTTTATAAATTTATGTGTAGTATTGAGGTTTGCTAAAGGTTCTCCCGGATAACCAAATAAGTGCATTCCTTCAGACATATCATAATGAAAAGTAGATAATCCGAAATCCATCTGAATATTTTCTCCTTCTCCTACAGGTATGATGTTTAGATGATTGTTCGGGTCTTTAAGGTATGGGAAAAAAATTCTCTGGTTTAGCCACGGTTGAAGAAAAGGACCTAGCGTAAGTTTATTAAAGCACACCAATCAGATCAATAAATAAATCCAAAATCTTCTTTAATTACAAACTATTATAACACCAAATCTAATATTTAATATGTAGTCACTGGAATCAATCTTAATC
>JAUWIR010000150.1 GCA_030605265.1 Pseudomonadota bacterium
AAAAGCTTGGCAAATTGAAGCGTACTCATTTATTTCTCCTTCTTTATTATCTTTCAACTATTATATCTTAATATACTTTTGAGCTGTGACATGTTTTACAAAATTTATCAGTATTATACTCTCTTTTCCAATGAAAATGTGCTGACTTGCCGGCAATATCCCGACCACTGGTCGACTTAATCCAGGCAGGATGGCATTTTTGGCACAAAAAAACAGTAAATACTTCATCATTAGAATACTCATGAGACCCATCTTGAAAATCTTTTTCCCCATCAACCCGAGCCATCTCTTTTTCAATCTCCTTCCAACAAATATGATTGTAATTCGATGGATGACAATTTAAACAAAGCTGGTTGATTTCCTTGGTTAAGGCTTTTGTATTCCGAAAGTGACCGGGGAAAGACATTTCAAGATAGTGACAGGATATACAGCTTCCTTTTTCTACTCCCGAGTTAATGAGATGGGGCAGGGATTTGCAAAGAGAAGCCTGAAAAATTTTCTTAAAATCAGCGGGTCCCTCCTGTTCCGGCTCAGAGATCGTTTCAGATGATGCGGCCTGGGGCAAGGGATAATCATCATTCATAATCATGCCTACTTTAAGATCGGAACGAGGAATAATATACATAATTTGTGGTTTTTGAATGTCCCCCCTAATTTTCATCTCTTCCATATTAATTCTATTATGTAATTCATCCAGGGAAGAATGCCCGGCCAATCCTAATGAGGGCAAAGACAAGGTTATTATGACACCCCCAAAGGCTGTTAAAAATAATAAAAAAAGTGACTTTCCTAAATTAATCTGACAGTTGACCATTATTTTTCTTGCTCTAGGTTCTTTAACCACTTTTTAACCTTAAGACAATAATTTTTCTCAAGTTGGCAAGACTGCTGATAATATTGCCGGGCTTCCTTGGGCTTATTCATATATATTTCGTAAAGTATCCCTAAATTGAAAAGAGCTTCCGAACAATCCGGCTTTTCTTTAAGGGCCCGGTGATAACAATTTTCCGCTTCTTTATATTTACCCTCTTTTCGCTGAAGTATCCCAAGGTTTACCAAAGCTTGGATTGATTCCGGCTCCTTTTTTAAAATTTTCTGATAGTATTGCCGGGCTTTGGCAAAATCTCCCTCTGTTTCATATATGACAGCAAAATTATTGTAAATTTTTAAATTATCAGGGTCAATACGAAGGGCCTTTTCATAATGTAAAATAGCTTCCTTATTCTTGCCGGATTTATGGTATATATTCCCTAAATTTAAGTAAAGGCTAGGGTCCTTTTTATCTATTCTTAGACAATTATGGTATTGTCGTATAGCCAGGTTTTTTTTGTTCATGGCTTCATAGGATTTGGCCATACATACCCTAAATTCCGTTGACTTGGGCGATAATTTAAGGCCGGTAAAATAAGCATCTACAGCCTCCTGATAAAGACCTTTCCGATAGTAAAGATCACCAAGCCCCTTAAAAACCTCAGGAATTTTTTCAGTTACTGCCAAGGCCTTTTTATATTCCTTTTCCGCTAAATCATACTCGCTCATTCCGGCATAGGTAACTCCCATATTATAATGGATATAAGGATCGTTCCGGTCAATCTGCAATAATTTTTTCAGCCTATTCAAGCATTCATCAAAATTGCCGTTTTTATAATAAACATTCGCTTGATAGATCCTCCTGTTGATAAGACGCTGGGTTTTGGAAATTTTTACCTGCCCGCCGCCGCATCCGATAAAAGACCACAAGAGAAAACCTATCAAAAACCTTTGAGGTAAATTTCTTTTTATATTATTAACTCTTTTATTCAAAAAACTTTCCCCACTTTCCTAGTGCAGGCATTGTTCGACTTTTTTGTTCTCTCGCCAAGACGCAAAGAGCGCAAAGACTTCTTACCTGGTCTCTTTTTAGACAGGATAACAGGATTGACAAGATAATTTTTAATCCTGTCTATCATTTACAATAACTCTTTGACTTTATGATTGATCTTTACTTTATTCTCCAAAAATAAGTATCAAGTCCAGTGGTTTTTTATTGTTACAAGGTAATTAATTAGTTGTACTTGTATTAAGGCAGTATTATACATTTCATAAAAATACACTGAATTTATTTCATGTTTATCCTGTTATCCCGTCAAATTTTTTTTCATAGTGAATCAAAAAATCAAATTGCACAGATTGCTATTTATTCTATTGGTTTTCATTCATATTCTTGGCGATCTTTGCGTCTTTGCGAGATTCATTTTCTATTAAGAGTGCTCCGCCTTGGACGGATAGCCCCCTTCTACCTAATCAACAGCTTCTCAGGATGGCTTAAGGGCCCTTTATCTTCTGCCAGCAGACGCTTTTCTCCCCTTAGATATTTTTTCGGTTTCAAGGCCATGAGCCTCTGGTAAGAAGACTTAATCCATTCATTAAAAGGGATATTTTCCTGAAAGGCTAAGGTATTTTTTTCATACACTTCAACAGCCTGTTTGTTATAGGGTAGCGCTTTTAACCATAGGGCCTTTCGATATTGTAATTTTTCCGTTTCATCAAGCATCTCCGGAATTGGCGCCTCTTTAATAAGGAAATAAATTTTTTCATTAATTTGCCCCATCTGCCAAAAATCCCGTGCCCTGCTTTTCTCGGATTTTTCAATCCAGGTATTTCTAATCGTATTCTTTTTAGCAAGTTGAATATTTTTTTGGTAAAACAATACAGCTTTTTCAAAAAATTCAATAATCTTTTGATATAACTGAATTTGCAAAAGATAGGCAGTATCGTCTTTTGTGTCTGAATCTTGCTCGGGCCGCTGGTACAATTGCAGAGCAAAACTATCTAAAGCAAAACCCATTTTATATAATGAAGGGGTCGTCCACTCAGCAATATTATAATCCGATGCTTTAGTATAACTTGCTATGAGGGTTTTTAACAAGGCAAGTTTTGGCTCTATAGCTTTATCATTAACTTCTCTTATTACTAGGGCATTATAATCATCAAACATCTGCTCACTAATTAAAAATTGGGCCCTGGCCGGGTAATAAGCAGCCAAGGTGTCATCATGTTTTTTATAGCGTTCATATTGATCAATAACCACATAGAAGGCGGCATTAGATTTTGCGGCATTTCCCATTTTCATCAATCCGTAACCCCGTCGAAATAGTACCTCTAAGGAAAGAGCGGGCTTGAGTTGAAATTTAGCATGATAGAGGCTAAAGATGCGCACCACCCTTGGCCAATTTTCTAATTTTTCATATATAATCCCTGCTTTGTAAAGGGCCTTCTTTGATTTAGAAAATTTCGGAGAGGAGAAATAAAGCCTCTCAAAATTCTGAGCAGCTTTTATTAATTGTCCATTTTCTTCTTGATAAAGGCCTATTTGCCAGAGGGAGGGTGGGGCGTAATCTGATTTCGGATATTTTCTTACTATCTTAAGAAAAATATCCTGTGCTTTTTGTACCTTTCCTTGCTCTTTATAGATATTGGCTGCCTCAAATAGCGCCCCATCAGCGATCTCCATTTCACCTAAGGTTTTGGCCATACTCTCAAGTTTTTTAGCGGCATCAAGAGGGTCTTTTTCTTTCAATTGCTCTACAGCCTTATATTTAGCTAATATCTCCATTTCAACAGCACCTTGGCGGGCTTCCTTTACTTTCTCTAAATCATCTCTCTTTTCTTGATTGATTATCCGACTATACTCGGCAACCTCCTGCGCATAAATTTCCGCAGCAAGATCAAATTGCTGCTGAGTATAATAGATTTTGGCTAACATTTTCATAGCCGGTATTTTTACACTGCTTTTAGGATAATTTTGTAAAAGGAAAGAAAAGCTTTCCGCCGCTTTATTCAGCTTATTCTTTTGAAAGTAAAGCTCTCCTTTTTTATAGAATATTTCAGGAAGATTTTTATGATCAGGGAATTTTTGCCAAAAGTAATCACAGGCAGAAACAAATTTCTTCTCATCTTCACTCCATTTTTCAGCGCTCTTGTCTGCTTGGGGTAACTTTTGATTTATGATTTTCTCCAGACAAAGCACTTGTTTATAAGCCGCATCCTCAGCAAATTGGTCAAATTCTCTATTTTTAATCGTTTTCTCATATTCCACCAAGGCTTTTTCATATTGATCTGTCCTAAACAGGCACTCGGCAAGAAAAAAGTTAATAATGTACACCTGTTCTCCAGTTGGAAAGTAATCAAGATTTCTCTTATAAAAGTCAATGATAGCCAAATAATCCTTCTTATTTTTAGACTCTAAAAGAAAAAGGGTAGAGTTTCGGATAGATTCCTCAATGAAGGAAGTAACTTGTTCCCTTGCTTTTTCGTCCCTATTCTTTTTCCACCAATTAGAATTTCCCCCATAGGTAACAATTAGTTTTTCCCTGGCTTCATTGGCGGCTATGGTGTTATTGAGGGTCATGTATCCCTTTACAATCTTTGATTGTAATAGAGGTGCAGACGGATGAAGAGGGCTTTGAGCAATAGCCTCCCGGCAAATAGTAAGGGCTTCTTCTGTTTTTCTCTGATCAAAGAGAATGTCGGCAAGTTCTTGTAAAACCAGAAAATGGTATGGTTTTCCCTCTAATAACTCCTTAAAACGATTAGAGGAAGCGGGCTCACTAAATATTTTGGCTAATTGATAACTGATTTCATCCAAAATCTTTACTTTTCCCTCTGCAGCATATTGATCTGCTAAAGAGACAAAAATATCAAAGGCTTTTTCATATTGGTTTTGTTGCAAATATGACCAGCCAAGTTTATAAAAAATGTTGTTCCTGTATTCTTCCGGAAGCTCTCCAAAGGTAATGGACCTTTCGTAATATCCGGTAGCTTCTGCAAATTTATTCCGATCAAAGGAAATTTCACCAAGCCGCAAGTAACTTTCCGGAATAAGAGGGCTTTGGGGAAAATTGACTATGAGTTTTTGATATAAATCTTTGGCCAGAATAATGGCGCCCTCTTCCTGATAGATGTACCCGAGAGCATAGAGGGCTTTTTCTCGATAGGACCCTTTGGGAAAGTCAGCTAAAATCTTACCGTATACCTTTATGGCTTGATCAAAATTAGGTCTGCTTTCCATGAGAAAATCAGCCGGATTTTTCTTGCTTTCGGCTAGTTTTAATTGGATCTGAAACTCCAAGGCAGCCTTTTTATAATAACTTTCCCCAAGTTGAAAAAGGAGCCTTTCCCTATAAGGACTATACGGGTAAAGGGCAAAAAATTCCTCGTGTGCCCCGGTTATTTTTTCAAGCGCATGGATATAATCTTCTGTCTTGTTTTCTTCCAGAGGGGAAAATTTCTCTTCACTTTCGCAAACCAATCCTTCCAAAAAAGCCAAATCTTGTAACTCATTGAACTGTTTGGTTAAAACAGCTATGCTGTGTTTTAGGGATTTTTGAGCTTGAACAAAAGAAGCTTTTTTAATTTCCAAAATTTTTGCTCTTTTTGTTTTAATCTTTTTATAGATTTGACTGGTCCGTGAGGTGGGAGTAAGTTTTGAGGGGAATTGAAGCTTATGGGAAAAATTCTTTAATTCAGCAAGTATCTGAATCTTTTCATGGTAATCATAAAAGGGCTCAAGAAGAAGACTTTCCAAGGCATCAAGGGCCTCTTCAAGTTTAAGAATAGTATTCCATTGAGGAATGCTTTGGGTAAGACCCGGCTCATTTTGGACCTTTTGAAAAATAAATTTCATAGTCGATGATACACCCGCCTTAAGCTCACCATTTAACAGGCAGTGAGCTAACTCCTTTATTTCCGCTACATTATTATTAAATGTATTTAAAGCATTTATCCCTTCCTGACAGCGAGTTAAAAAAAGTTCATAGAGGGTCTTTGCTTTTTTAAACTCTCTATTTTGCCGAAATATCCAGGCAAGGCTCAACCGAGCGTCTGCTAAAAATTTACTCTCAAGGCTTTCCCTGGAAAAATTATTGATCATGTTTTCTATAGCATCTATTCTTTTTTGCCTGAGAAGAATTAATCCTTTGCCCATGAGGGCGGAGGTATAATAATCACTATCAATGAAAATGCTTTCAAACTCCTTCAAGGCCGCATCATAGTGCTGCCGGCGAAAAAGGGCCTCCCCTAATTGAAGGTGTGCTTGGTCAATTAATTTATCTTTAGAAAGCCCATACTCCAAAATATTCTGCATTTCTTTCATAACAGAATAACCTGTCATAGCCGAAGCACTTCGGATAACCTCTTGCAAAGAAGAAGCTGCAGGATCATATTTTTTCAAGTCAAGAAAGCAAATAGATAGAAGATATCGGGCCTCAGGATAGTAAACTGACCCAGGGGATATTTTTTTTAAACTATCTTCAGCTTGAGCATATTTTTTTTTATGAAAATAAGATTTAGCAGCAATAAAGCGGGCAGGATCAAAAAGGAAATCTTTATTCCAAAATTCGGCAAATTGAACAAAATCCTCTATAGCTTTATCATAATTTCCATTAAGGTAATGGATCATCAGGGATCGAAGCAGGGAAAGAGGAAGATAGGCGCTTTTGGGAAATTTTCTGCGAAGCTCAAGATGCATATGGGTAGCTTTGGTGAACATTTGCAAATGAAAAAAACATTCTGCTTGAAGAAATAAAGCTTCATCAAATTGAGGGAAATGGGAAAAATCTTTTTTTATAATAGAAATGATCCGTAAACATTTTAAAAAACTTTGATTATGGTAAAAACCTCTGGCAATTTCAAGATCGACTTTGAGTTTCTCCATTGCTTTTGAGGGTAAGGCCAAAATTTGGGGGATATCGGAATCATTAAAGGAAATGATGATTGAATAGGGCCCTCTTCTTTTTAAATTGATGTTAAAAGAGCACTCTTTTTTTACCCGCGTATCATGCACCTCTTTTTGATGCAAACAATAGGCATCTGATAAGAAGGTGCAGCCTTTAATGGGTAATTCTTTTTGTTTGTTCATCTCTTTTTCTTGATGCAGTAATTGATAAAAGAGGAATTTTAGTTGAAGTAAATGTTCCCCGGAGGGAATATTAAAAAGAGAGAATTTTTGAATAGTATTTCTATAAAGAATTTCAGCATCATCTAAAGCAAAATTATAATGAGTCAATTTATTATCTAAATGAGTAGTGATATCAGTCAAAAAAAGATCTGTTGAACTATGATTCCTCAGATACAAGGTTATCTGATCTTTTGATTGGGGTTTTAGGTCAAAAAAGATAAATTGATCAAGGTCTTCACTCATGGATCTTTGGAAATTACTAATTTCATCATGAATAGTATGGTTTTCAGGTTTTTCTAAATTAAAATCAGGGAACTCCCATTCCTTTGCTTGTAAAAGATGTCCCCCGAAGAAACAGAAAAGAAATGTGATTAAGGTAAGTATCAATACTATGTATTTGATGATCTGCCTAATACTCATTCGTCTAATTTAGGGTAACCTGCAAGATATGAAACATGAGGATGCTCTGTTAGATAATCTAAATAAAAGCAATGGAAAGGTTATCATAATTGCTAAAAAATGACAACATCTTCCAAAATGCACTCAAATTTTCAATCAACTTAAAAAAAGAGACAACCTGATATAATGTTTCATTTAAAAATACACCTATAACTCGTTGATATTATTATTGTCCTTTGCGCAAATTTATTGGCTTGTATGTTTCATTTTTATTCTACTTATATACCTTTTCGACTAACATCTTTGAGAACTTTTTGCTTTTTACCAATGGATCAAATAAAAATGAGCACATTGATTAGGTAAACTTACCTGTTACACCATTTGAACTATTTAACAAAAAGGTTCAACCTGTGCAATTAACTATTTTTAGACAGGATAACAGGATTGACAAGATAATTTTTAACCTTCAAATTGTAGTAAATCTTTTTGATTACCTTGATTTAAATCATAGTTATCCTGTCAAATATTTTTTTTATTAGTGAATCTAAAAATCTGATTGCACAGGTTGAAAAAATTTTCTTTTCAAATGAAAGTAGGGGAAACCTTAGACAGGGGAGGGGATATCAATATAAAGCACCTTGATGGAAAATTTTTCTTGAATATGGTCAGAAAGGGCTTTTATGCCAATAGTTTCTGTGTGGTAATGCCCGGCTACCATTACATTTAATCCCGTCTCTTCTATTTTTCTAACAATCGACTCTTTCATATCCCCACAAATGAATAAATCCACTCCCGCTGCATAAGCCGACTCCCATAGAGAAGAGCTTCCTCCACTAATAAGGCCAATCTTTTTTACTGAAGAAGGGCCAAAAGGAAACACTAGAATCTCTCGCCCATAAAGGATTTGAATTTTCTCTGTCAAGGTATCAAGACTCTCTTCCTTTGGAAGAGTACCCATAAAGCCAACATCAAGTGGTTGCAAATCATTGAGCCCAAGTTTTTTTAAGGCAAGTGCATTATTGCCGACTTCCGGATGTGCATCCAAGGGAAGGTGATAGGCAACTAAATTAAGGTTATGCAAAAGAAGCAAGGCTAATCGATCTCGCATTGTTCCATATATACAAGGAGGGTTCGGGATATCCCCTTTAAATAAACCATGATGAACAAGAATTAATTCCGCCTTTTGTTGTATAGCTTCCTGAATTAACCGCCGGCTGATAGTGACACCGGAGACTATCTTATTGATGGTCTTTGTGCCGTGGACCTGAAGCCCGTTTTTACAATAATCTTGATACTGCTCTATGTCTAAATATTCATTATGGTAAGAGAGAAGATCTTTTCGGTCCAATTTTCTTTCCTTTATAAATTAACTTATTGAATTTTATATTGTATCATATTCATCTTTTC
>JAUWIR010000412.1 GCA_030605265.1 Pseudomonadota bacterium
GTATACCTATTCCATAATAAGCAACGACATCAATGGGATTCCCTACAGGAGGGTCCCATATATTTACACCATATAGTAGACTTGGAGTATCATCAAAAGGATTGCTCCAGGGGGAATCGTCCCAGATATTTATGCCGTAAAGTAAATTCGGCATATCATCAAAAGGGTCCCAGCTTCCGGGATTAAAATTATCCGGATTCCAGGGGGTAATCCCCCAATCCCAAGGCGCTGAATTGCTCCAATCCCAAGGTGAATTATTGCCCCAATCCCAAGGTGATGAATTGCCCCAATCCCAAGGTGAAGGCATGGTCCAGTTCCCTTCGCTGCTCCAATCATCAAAAGGGTTTTGCCATATCGGAAATCCTCGATTAATATTTGGGACCCAGGGATTAGAAAAATCCGGGTACTTTTGAATTGGAATTGGATATTGGGGGAAATTTACCCCATAGTAAGTTGCGGGCAAAGTAATGTTTTGGCCATAAGATTGAAAAGAATCCGGCCATCCCCCCACTAATGCTTGAGTATTTTTTCTGTTTTCCAGTTTTTCAAAAAATATATGCGCCATAACCTTCCTCCTATTTTAAACTTTCAACCTTAGCGCTTAAGTTTTTACTATTACCATCACATCCCCCCTTTCTTCTTTTCTATGCGATGAAGGCAATAAGGATTGTTGAAAACAGAGCCTGAAAAACAAACAGCTGTAGATTTACAACCCCCCCGGCAAACAAAATCATATTCGCAGCCGGCGCAGTCACCTTTAAGTAAACCAGTATGAAAGTCCCGGTTATAGGAAAAATTACCAGGTTTATTCCATATTTTTGCCAGAGGTTCTTCTCTGATATTCCCTTCGATAAATTCAGGGAAAGTAGGCAGTGAAAGGCAGCCCTTTATATCTCCATTCGCTTCTACCCCCATGGCCTGTATGCCTGCGAAACACCCAGTCCAAAAAGGGAGTTTTCTTTGTTTATAAATACCCCTTCGAAGGAGTTCCTCATTTTTCCCAAAATACCCGATATTATCTGCTGCATCTAATCTTATCTTTTGCTCTCTTCGTACCCGAAGAATAAACTCTTCCAATTGGGGAAGATCTTCCGGTTGAATGACAAAATTCCGATGTTCGCACATATTTCCTCGAGGAACACCTATTTGCAATTGCCATATATCCACCTTTTTTTCTATGGCAATCTGGTATATTTGGTCTAATTCAGATAGATTATCTATAGTAATAGTGGTAACCATTGCTGTTGAGATACCATTTTGGCGAAGTAAGGACAATCCATTGAGCACTCGTTGAAAGGAACCCTTTTTTCGTCGAACCTTTTCATGAGTTGCTTCAATTCCGTCCAAACTGATGGCAACATTAGCCAGGTTGGCTTTTTTTATTTTTTCCGCCAAAGCCTGGTCCATAATCCATCCATTGGAAATAACATTCACTTTAACACCATAGTCATTGAGGCAGAGGGCTAAATCCTGCCAGTCTTCTCGTAGGAATGGTTCTCCTCCCAGCAAGGTAAGAAGTTCGCAACCCATCTTCCCCAGTTGCCGGCATAAATCCATGGCCTCTTCATGGTTTAGCTCCTGCCCTCTTGCTGAGCCGGCTTCAGAGCCGCAATGGGCACAATTCATATTGCAACGTAAAGTTAATTCCCAGACTACACCCCTGGGGTAATATTTTATCTTATCTAAAAAATATCGGGGATTTTCTTTCATGAGTTTGAGAATATACCGCATTTAAAAAATCCTTTCTAAGTAATTCATATAATAAAGGTTTACTGAGGTGCAAAAGGGAATTTGAGGATTATTTTTAATGATTATTTATATTATATCAGCATTACTATCATTTTTAAAAATTTTCTTCAAATTTAATCCCACGGGATTTACTTGAAATAGAGGAGATTTTTCTGTAAACTCAAGAAAAATGTGTAGAATATAAATTTTTATCACTCATTATAACCCAAATACATGAATATTCAAAAAGCAGCCATAGTTTTGCTTCCCGTCTTTTGGCCAAACTTTCCTCCTCTCAGTCTTGCCTATCTCAAAGGATTTTTAGTAAATAAGGGTATCTCTATAGATGCTCTTGATGCGAATATCTTTTTTTATCAGAGAGTTTCCGAGCAACTGAAAAGAGAATGGAGAAAAAGCTGCAACAAGGATCTGGAGAAAAATATACTAACCATTCTTCAAGAACAGTATCCCGAGGTTTTCTCTGAAATGCTAGGGCGTCTTTTGCAATACGATAGTATAGGATTTTCCTGTTATAAGAGCAATTTTTCTACAACAAAACAAATCGCCTGCCTCTTAAAGAAAAAGAAACCCAAGATTCGTATTCTTTTTGGCGGTCCTGAAATTACCAGTCAATATTTTAAATTTCAAGACGATCTTCCTGCGAAGTATGAATTCGTTGATTTTTTTATAGTTGGAGAAGGAGAGCTTCCTTTGTACAATTTTTTTTCTAATACTTATTCAGGCCCTTTGGCTGTTTTTCAGGAGTTAGGCTGTTTAGATGACAGCCCGGGGCCTGATTATTCTGATTTTCATCTTCCTTCCTATCCACGTCAGGCTACTGCTTCTTTGATGCTTTCAAGAGGATGTATCAAAAGGTGTCGGTTCTGTGCTGAAAGGCTCCTTTATAAAAAATTTCGTTTGCCTTCAATTGATAATAGTATAGAGCAGATTAAAAGATTACAGAGCAAAGGATTTAAAACCTTCATTTTTCATGATTCTTTAATTAATGGGAAATTATCCTGGCTTGAAGATTTTTGTGATCAGGTGATAAAAAATTTTGGATCAATCCCCTGGGAAGCTCAAATGGCCATTCGGCCTGATATGACTGATAGGTTAATTGATAAAATTAAAAGAAGCGGCTGTTATCACTTATTCATTGGACTTGAATCAGGGTGTGGCCAAACCCTTGAGGATATGAAAAAAGGGTACACTCCGGATGAAGCCTTGGAATTTTTTAAAAAATTGAAAAGGGCAAGGCTTTCTTTCGGGGTAAGTATATTAGTTGGTTTTCCCTCAGAAACAGTAGGGAATTTTCAAGAGAACCTTTCCTTCATTATAAGAAATAAAGAATACATTCCTAAAATAGAACAGGTCAACCCCTTTGTCTATTATGCCGGCCTTTCTTTTCCTGAATCATCAGATTATAAGACACATCCAGAATCTTTGGAAAGAGCGCTTTTTTTTATTGAAAAAATAAAGGAGGCAGGATTTAAATACACTAATGCCTTTTTGCTTAACCTGGTTGAACCTAATTGGAAATAAAAGTAACATAAATAAAATAGTATAATGGAAATAAGAGAAGTCAAAATAACCAGAATATTAAACCCCACCTCCATTGATTTAGGAGAATACGTTATTAATCCCTTTAAGGGGTGTGCATTTTCCTGCCTTTATTGTTATGTGAGATATAATAAAGTTACCTTAAAAGATAAGAGGAATTGGGGGGATTTTGTGGATATTCGTTCAAATGCTCCTGAGCTTCTTGAAAAGGAATTATCTTTAAAAAAGCCTCAATGTGTGCTCTTAGGTTCAACCACTGAGTGTTTTCAACCAGTTGAGAAAAAATGGTTCATCAGCCGAAAAATTATTGAGATTTTAAATAAACACCAGGTGTTCTATACGATTTTAACCCGCTCTCCTTTCATATTAGATGTTCTTCCTTTATTAAAAGAGGGGTTTTGCCGGAGCATCTATTTTACCATTAATTGGTTTGACGAGGCCCTCAAAATACTTCTTGAACCGAAAAGCCCTCCTTTTCAGGAGAGGATTTCCGCCATACAGGTACTTCTCAATGAGAATATCAAGGTTATCCCTTATTTTGCTCCTCTCCTTCCCTTTGTTTGTGATTTCAGAGAAATTTTTCAGCAATTGGAGGGAGCCAATTGTATTGAGTTTGAGAGCTTAAATTTTAATTTGGGCAATATTAGGCAGATTATCGAAAGTATCGGCAATGTTTATCCTCAATGGAAAACAGTGTATGAAAAGATGGCCTCAGATCAGAAAACCTATCATCAAATTTTTTCCGGCATCAAAAAAGAGATCATCAAGGAGGCCGGCAGAACCAAGAAAAATCACCGCATCTTTATCCATAATTTCTGTTCCTATTTTGAAAATACTTATGTAAGCTAGGCATAAAATTTATCGACTTGTGCAATTAGATTTTTAGATTCGTTAATTTAAAAAAGTATTAGACAGGATAACAGGATAAACATGATTTAAATCTAGCTAAAATGATGCGATTATTTTGAAGTTAAAGTCTGTAACAAAAATAAAATTGAGATCAAGCGTAAACTCAAAGAGTTATTGTAAATGATAGACAGGATTAATAATTATCTTGTCAATCCTGGTTATCCTGTCTAAAAATAATTAATAGCATGTTTAACCTGGCAATGGTTCACTGTCAAGAGGAAGCGCGAAAGCGATCGGACCTCCCGGATAAGGTTTAGTCAACCAGCCGGTAGCAGAGCTTTTGATCTGATCAGAAGATTTGCGAGCACAGCGAGGTGAAGGGTGTATGCCCTGAATCTGCCCCTTAGCCCCGAGAAAATTTGAATTTTGGGAAAGTGCTGATCCTGTATGTCTAGGCGCAAGTTTACTAAAGCATATGGTATATAACCCCACAATATATTGATAATATAGGATTAAAATAGATTTTATATGTAGTCACAACAATTTCACTTTTGGAGGAATATTATTATCTGATATTTTTAA
>JAUWIR010000129.1 GCA_030605265.1 Pseudomonadota bacterium
CGGTTAACGTGTAAAGCAGCTCCAGGCCCTTGCAGATTTGCCTCGATCTTTTCAAAGAGATTCAAAACATATTCCCCCATTGGTCCATGACCAGAATAAGTCTCAAAATAAATCGGGCGACCATAATTATCATGGACAAATACTTGCTCCAAACAACCCATAACTCGTCCCAACATAGTCACCTTGTTTTGCTTCACATGTTTCTTCGACCAAAGAGCTTTAGTATTTCCATCCACATAGTAGCATAAAATCGGTAACTCTATTTTGCCTCTGGGATGTGTCTGCCAATGGTTTTGCCAAAATCTTACCTGTTCTCCAAGAAGCTCCTCTGATACTCCAAGATACTTAAGTTCAGTAAGAAATTTATCAATAGTCCGATCCTTGTAGTTGAATCCGCATAAATTCACAAGGGCATTACCCAATGGCCCATCTATTGATCTTATTACCCCGTTATTGGTAATTACAGGCAGTGCTAAAGTAGCTAAACACTTTCGTTGTATCACCTCTGATTTGACCAAACTTATACTCATACTTTGAAAATTTTTATGCCCTCGTTTATGCTCAATCGACTCGAATCGTTTAGCTCTCACATCTTTACGACTATTATACTTTTCAGTAAATTGCCCTTGTTCGTTTCTCCCTACCCGATCTTTAATTCCTTCATTTTTTATCCAACACTTATTTCGTTTGATTTGTTCTATTCTATCCAATATTACCTCTGTTACTGATTGCAGCCAACCCGAATAATAGGCCAAGCCTATTATTAGTTCAAACCCTCCACACGTTGTGTAGTAACTTTTTACTTCCTCCTTTACTGCCTTCACTTGGCATATACACCCAAGACGTTTTAGGCATCTACTCACTCCCGACTTGCTCAGCTTGATTTGAAATTGCTTCTCTAGCAAATGCTGAAGTTCTGGTAACCCTATTTCTGGCCGAGCTGTTATGTACCCTTTCATAAATCCCTTTGCTTCTGGAGTGATCTTCCGGTTATTTCCGTCACTACGGTTGTCTTTTATTCCATCAATCCCTACTTCCTCCAATTTCTTTTTGTAACGATAATATTGGGCTATACTAAAAGGGACCTTCTGATTAGAAAAAAATCCCTCTACTCCCAAAGGAGATTGATTTATACGTTCGACCCAGGAAACAATCTCTTTTGGGCTCTGAGAGTTGACCATGATCTACCCTCAATTTAAATATCTATATTTTCTCTTTGCCTCTTTAATATCATAGCCTATCATTTAAAGTCAACAGAAAATCTATTTAGCCGATAGTTATGTATTATTTATTTTTTTAAATATACCAAATATGTAAATATTTTTATTGAAAAAGATCTTTTTGTGTGAAAATGTTTGCACATCATATGAATCTCCTTTCATATCAAAAATTAAAAAATTGTATCTTTTTTAAAAATTATAGTAACCGCATGGAAAGAATCTATTATTACAAACTCAATTTTACATAAAGTTGATTTTTTACTGATGATTTCAATAAGAGAAAGAGGAATAAAATTTTTCATGAGGCTTCGACAGACAGTTACAGAATTAAGATTGCCAGTTAGGATTTAAGAAAGCAATTTTGTTGATAAATATGATTTATAATTTGGGAGTGGGTGATTTTACCTTTTTTTTAAAAATCCTCATATATTTTTATTTTTTATTTTACTTTACATTACTTTTAATCGCCTCCCGAATCAGATTATTAGTGTGACAAATAGATGAATACATGATATACTAATTTATTAACTCAGTAATAAAATTTATAAGAAAGTTGGCCCAAAATTATAAATTATTTAAATAAGCACGGATAAATTTTTACATTTAAAATTATATTATGTATGCAAATAATAAATTCCTTTCTAAAAAAAAAATAGCGCTGGTTACTGTTAGTAATGCACTTACACAAAGTCCGCCAATAAATCTTCTTTGTTTATCTACTATTTTGGAAAGTGAAGGATATTCTACTGATATCTTTGACTTACATGTTTCCCCAACAAAAAAAATTGAACTTTTCACCGGAATTCAGTCAAGAAAGTATATTTGGGTTGGTTTTACCTCTATAACACCATCAATCCCTCTTATAAAAGAATATATTGATAAAATCCGTCAAATAGACTCAAGAATCCCTATTCTTTTAGGAGGTATTCATGCTTCTTCATTACCGGAACAATCACTTCGTGAATTTGAAGTGGATGCAGTTTGTATCGGTGACGGAGAATCTGCTTCGGTGGCTTTCACTCATAAAATCCTTCAAAACGAAACAGACTATTGGGCAATACCTGGTATTGCAGCACTTGATAAAGAAGGAAATTATCATTTTTCAGAAAAAATGGCCAGTTCAAGACGCCGGAAGCCATTACCGAGGCCAAATTGGGAAAAAATAGATATTAAAGACTATCAGAAATGTCCCCTTCAGTATATCAGGAGGAGAAAAATTATCGCACCCATAATCATAGCTAAAGGATGCCCAAATAAATGTACCTTCTGTGCGGTCCCCGCTTTTTCCGGGAGGAAATTGCTGCATCGTGATCCGATAGATATCGTTGATGAGATCGAATACCTTGTTAAGAAAAAACACGTGGAAGAGATTCAAATTTTTGATGATAATTTTAATTGTAACCTTTCTTATGCAAAGCGTGTTTTACGTGAATGGATTAAAAGAAATATCAATATCGTATGGAAAGCACCGGTTGGTTTTTGGATACATTCCTATGATGAGGAATGGTTTTCCCTTTTAGTTCAAACAGGCTGCTATCAGGTTGGCTTTGGCATAGAATCCGGTTCTCCTGAAATATTAAAAAATGTCAACAAATCGATTAAATTAGAAAAAATTTCTTCTATCCTACAAATGTATCGTAATTATAAAATTTCTACATTTGGTTTTTTTATTTTAGGATTACCCGGTGAGAATAAAAAAACTATTGCTCAAACTATTCGTTTTGCTTGTAGTTTGCCGCTCAATCATATTCATGTTAGCCTGCTGACCCCTTATCCCGGGTCCCCAATTTTTCATCAAGCTCTTAAACAGGGGCTACCTATGCCTGGGTGGGAAGCATATAATCACTATCACGAAGCCCAAAATTTTCGTTTCTGTGAGGTTTCAATTAAGGAATTAAGACGTGCAATGCAGTCTTTTTATTTGCGGTTTTATTCTTATCCCAGACATGCCTTCAATCTTATAAATGATATTCGTCACTCAGGTCTAAGACCTTTTCTTTCATTAACACGAAAAATTTTCTCATTATGAAAGCTAGTTCTAATATCATCAAAAATTCTATCTTGCGGATCACATTGGTTAATCCTCCTTTTAAATATTTTCCCGGTATGAAAATTTTGATAAATAGTTACACTCGTCCACCCCTCGGTATTGCCTATCTGGCTTCTTATTTACAGATTAGTTTTCCAGAGAAAATTAAGCTTAAACTTATTGATTGTGAAGCTGAAAAATTTTGTAACTATAACCAAGTGATAAAGGCAATTCTTAAAAACCATCCGCACATAGTTGGCTTTTCTGTAGTGACTGGAACCTTCAAAGTAGTTTCAGAATTATCGAGGGTATTAAAAAAAATTGATCCTAATATCCGAATAATCGCTGGAGGACCCCATATAACTGCTCTTCCGGAAGAATATATTCCCGGAGTAGACGTTAAAATATTTGGCGAAGGGGAAATAACTCTTTTTGAATATATTACAGAGATATTTTTGGGAGGATCAACAGCTGATATTAAGGGTTGTATTCAGTTTAAAGATAAAAAAATTGTTTCACATGGGGGACCTCGTCCATTAATTAAAAACTTGGATCTGATTCCCATTCCAGTTAGAGAACTTCTTCCTACACGATCCTATTTTCATTCATATCCCTACCCCAAGGTTCGCAATTTTACCACCATGTTAACTTCAAGAGGATGCCCCTATAATTGTAATTTCTGCGGGAATGAAAAAATTTGGGGAAAAAAAGTTCGTTTCCATTCACTTGAAAGAATATTTGAAGAGATTGATTTAATTATTTATCAAGGAATAAATCTTATTTTTTTCGACGACGATACATTTACAGTGAACAAAAGTAGAGTTAGTAAAATTTGTAAACATATTCGGCGATTTCATCCGCATTTACGTTGGATCTGTCATGCCCGAGCTGATACTATTGACCTAGAAATATTAACCGAAATGAAAAAGTCGGGATGTGTGGAAATTCAGGTTGGAGTTGAATCCGGCGATCCCTATGTATTGGAAAAAACCGATAAATCCCTCAGTATTGAAGAAATCCGGAAGGCCTTTGCTTTATTAAACAAGGTGAAATTAAATACTTGGGCAACCTTTATCTTAGGCAATAGTGGAGAAACACCCACAACAATACGTAAGAGTATAAAGTTGGCAAAAGAGATCAATCCTACTTATTGTTCTTTTATTGTGCTATTACCTTTTCCTGGAACCAGAATTTTTGAAAAGTATAAAAAAAGAGGGTATATTACAACATTTGATTGGAATCGATATTCTTGGCATGGGCGTCCTATCATCAGCACAAAAGCGCTGACGGATAAAGATTTAATAGCCTGGAGAAAACGAGCAAATCTTGAATTTTATCTTCGCCCGCCTAAATTATTGGAAACCTCCTTTAATATGATACAGGCGTTTTCCTTTCGTGAGATAATGAGAAATTTTTTGGCATGGTGGACCCTAGTTTCCTATAAGTGACAAGGGAATAATTTTTAAACTTGAAGTCGGCCATGTTCCATTACTTTTCATCATAGAGTTTTTAAATTCACCTTGCACAATTTCAAGAGATGAAACTAATCAGTTATATCAAAACGAGTACCGGAATATCCTTGATCTTTCCATATTGTTTTTAAATCCAATCGAAAAGCTCCAGCCATTGAATGAACCCAAAGCGTATCATTACTGAAATACATGCCGTGGGCTCTGCCACCAACTTTTACCTTCCAAAGATTTTTGCCTGATATCAGGTCTACCGGGAAAACAGTGCCGGAAGTATATCCAAGGACGTAGATAACGTTTCGCCGCTTATCGAGACAAATACGTCGCGCATGGTATTCACCTTTATACTTACGTTCTTTTTTAAATTTTTCAATATCTATTTGATAAAGGCTATTATAAAAACCAGATTGGTAATATAGATATCCATTTTCATCATCAATAATCAGTGCTGTTCCAAAAACATCACCGAGATCAAGGGTACGAGTAATTTGTAAATTATCAGGATCCAGTTCAAAAAGATCATTATCTCCCGGAAGACCAATAAAATATATTTTTCGAGTTTTCCTCGACTGGACCATAGTATGGGCTGTCCCTCCTTCACAAATCAAACCTGATTTCTGCAAATCCAATATTCCCCTCAGCTTTCCTGTCGACAAATTGTAAGATAATATCGCCGGATATATTTCATTAGCCACGTAAATATAATCTTTAGATACATCTTTAAGAATGGACATAGGTTCCCAATAAAGGTTTTCCCGTGAGACTTGAGAGGAAATTTTTCGAACCACTGTTAGATCTGTTTTTGATACTTCATATATATATTTTTCTCGCCATGGAGCAATGAAAATGGTAGTGTCTAAATTTTCAATCTGTCGTAAATTGTTTCTACTCAATAGATATTGAATATTGCCGGTTGTTAGTTCTTTGCGAACAACAATAGGCTTAACTGAACACCTGCTGCAATATGTGCATCCGAAAAAGGCGATAATAACATCCGCTGTTTCGTCTTTAATAATCCCTCGAGCTTGATATTCTATTTGCATAGAATCTTTCCTATATCCCCCATCAAGGGTTTGTGATTGCTTAGCAGTTGAAATAGCATTGCGTAATTCATCGATATCCAATATTTTTTTTACTCCAATTTGTTCCATAATAATAGTGCTTTTGATCGTGCCTACTCCGCCATACAAAAATTGATAAAAAAACAACATAAAAGTAAGAGTAATAGGGCAAATAACTGATGTAAAAATTCTGAATCGGTACCAACGAATTGTTAATATATAATATATTGACAACCATAGAATAATATTAATAAATGTAAACCAAGGCATTGATCGCCACAGAAGAATAACAAATATATAGATTTGGGGCCCATAAAATTTTATACCAGGAGCCTTCTCTTTAGCAAAGCCAATAAAGATAACCCAAATTAAAAAACAAATGAGCCAAAATAATAGATTCCCAAAAAAGGATAAATAAAGTTTCCACTTTGATTGTAAACTGGATAGGTCTCTATTTTTATAAAAAAAACGATTTGTAGCCCAAAATTCTAAAAAAACAATCGGAATAAAAAGTACTGAAATTAAGATTTTTGAATTGACAATTTCCCAAAGATATATACATTGCAAGAGATGAAGGTAGATTAAAATAAACCATACTGAAAGTATAGGGGAAAATAGTTTATCAAATTTATCCCATATAACGTATTTTTTCATAATTGATATTCACTCATATTCTGATAGCTCAGAGCTACAGTTTCAAATTTATACATTTTAAGGCCACTAAAGAAATAGAAGCCTTCCGCATCACAGATTTCGAAAATAATTCCGTAAATTCACCTCCCGCACTGCACTGTCGTTTACGCAGGAGGTTCGGCGCCGTGATGCTGGCTAACCACGCGGTTAGTGATGCAGTTAGGCGCAATTAGGAATGGCGAAAAAGAAGTAAGAAGCACAAAAAACCTATTGCCTACATTATTATCAGAAAGACCTGACTATTGCAAAATAAAAGATCAATCTATTTTTACTATAGGGCTATGACATGAAAAAAACATATATTTACCATAAGAGGCGGGGAAACTCAGCCGGACAAACCCTTTATATCTCGCCATAATTAAATTGGCAAATTATAACATAAAGGGGGGTTAGTGTATAAAGGAGAACAGTCCATTCAAGATTAGTGAACATTTTTCTTCTTTGACTCAACAGCACTGGAACGTCTACCAAAAAACGAGACCAAAAAGCATCTCTTACTTTTGCAATAAAAAAAATGATATTGTCTTTTGAGTTGATTTTTGGGTTACTATATGTCATTCTTAAAATATGTTTTTGTCAGGCTTTGCCACTTTCAGCTGAATATTTTCAATATAAGAAATCAGATTTTAAAAAATTAAACATGATAATAGACATCTCAATCCTGCTATCTTATTTCAAAATAGTTAATTGTACAGGATTAACCTTTTTTTATTATTATACAGGTTCATTTTTATAAAGAAACAGGACATTAAAAATGATCACCTTATTGGATTACGGGGCCGGCAATGTCCGGAGCGTTATTAATGCTTTAGAGAGTTTGGGCGAGACAGTTAAATTAGTCAAAACTGCTGAAGATATTCTGTCGGCGGAAAGATTAGTCTTCCCTGGCGTTGGCGCTTTTGGCAGTATGATGCAGGTCCTTCATGAAAAAAAGTATGTAGGTCCTTTAAAAAAATATTTACAATCAAACAGATCATTTTTGGGGATTTGCCTGGGATTACAGGCGCTATTTGAAAACAGTGAGGAGGCCCCAGGTGTTCAGGGATTAGGCTTTATTTCAGGGTCGGTGAAACGATTTTCCACTCATCTTTCTATTCCCCATATTGGATGGAACGGGCTAAATATAAAGCAATCATCCCGTATCTTCAACAAAATTCTCAGTGATGAAAAATTCTATTTTGTTCATTCATACCATGTGGTCCCTGATGATGCTACGGTGGCTATGACCACCACTAATTACGGCTATGAATTCGTCAGCAGCATTCAAAAAGGGAATATCATGGCCAGTCAGTTTCACCCGGAAAAAAGCGGGCGTGCCGGTCTTCAGATTTTAAAAAATTTCCTGGATACCAGTAGTCAAAAAATAAAACCCCTCCAAATATCAAAAACAACAAAACCGGCTAAACGAATTATTGCCTGTCTTGACGTCCGATCCAATGATCAGGGAGATTTGGTGGTGACCAAGGGAGATCAATACAATGTTCGAGAAAAAGGCGCAGTGAGAAACCTTGGCAGGCCTGTAGAATTAGCCCAAAGGTACTATGAGGAGGGTGCTGATGAAATCACTTTCCTGAACATTATCGGCTTTCGGGATTTTCCCCTGGAAGACATGCCCATGCTGGAGGTTTTGAAACAAACCTCTAAAAAGGTCTTTGTCCCCTTGACTATTGGAGGTGGGATCAGGGATTACACTGACAAGGACGGCCATTATTACACTGCCCTGCAGGTTGCTGCAGAGTATTTCCGCTCTGGTGCTGATAAGGTCTCTATTGGAAGTGATGCCGTCCTGATAGCAGAAGAATATCTGAAGTCCAATATAAAAACCGGTAAAAGTGCAATTGAGGAAATTGCCCGTGTTTATGGTAATCAGGCAGTGGTCATATCCATTGACCCCAGAAGGGTATATGTTAAATCACCCAACGCTGTCAACCATGAGGTGATTGAGACTTCCGACCCCGGTCCCGAAGGAGAACAATATTGCTGGTATCAGTGTACTATTAAAGGCGGCAGAGAAGGAAGGGACCTTGATGCAATTACTCTGGCCAAAGCTTGTGAAGAATTGGGAGCAGGAGAAATTCTTTTAAATTGTATTGATAGGGACGGCACAAATCAGGGTTTTGATCTTGAGCTGATTAAAGCTGTAAAAAATGCAGTTTCCATCCCGGTTATTGCCTCCAGCGGCGCCGGGTGTGTAGAACATTTCTTGGAGGTCTTTTCTGAAACTAATGTTGAAGCAGCCCTGGCAGCGGGGATCTTTCATCGGCAAGAAGTGCCCATTACCAAGGTAAAGGATTACCTGAAAACAAAAATGGAAGTCAGACCATAAGATAGATGTAAATTATCGGCATCTTTCATATCCACATAAAAATAGTTGACACTTTTTTCATAAGCTCATTTCCCCATTTATTAAAAATGCCAACCTTGACATTTTGGGTAAATAGCAGCAATCTGATACAAAAAACAGCATTTAGCGGCTTTGGCAACACTGCCTTTTTCGCCAAATGATGCTTACGGGTTGTAAAAAAAGTGTAAACTGGTAAATGGAGGGTGTTAACTATTTTATAATAAGGAAAGAGGCCACCTAGGGGTAGATGGCCTCTTAAGGAAATGAAAAGATTCTATATGCTAAACGCCAACTATTTCCGGCGGGATAATGGTTATATTAAGAAGACGAATCATCTTAAAAATAATTATGTTAAAAATTAAAAAATTTTTATTTAGCAATGAATATAGGAATTAGAGGAAAAAACTATTAAGGCGGCACATTAAAATAATTGTAAATACGGAGGATTACGATGTCTTCCTTAGCTGATATCAACGAAACTTTAAAAACAATTACCAATCGGCACAGCGTAAGATTATTTACTCATAAAACAGTTAAGGGAAGTGATATTAAAACCATTCTACAAGCTGCCAATGA
>JAUWIR010000146.1 GCA_030605265.1 Pseudomonadota bacterium
CGCCGTCTTTATTTAAAAGGGGGACACCGCTTGTTGAAAGCCATACGTTTTGACCATTTTTATGAACATTAACATTGATCAATTCCCTAAATACTTCTTTTTTTGAAAAAACATCGAAGGCGATCTTTTTTACCTCATCTCGAACATCCGGATGCAATAGATCAAAAAAATACTTTTGATTAACAATCTCTCGTGGTTTATATCCGAGAATTTTTTCTACTCCCGGACTTGAATAGATATATAACCCGTCGGCATCCGTCTCCCATATCCATTCCAGAGCATTTTCCGCTACTTGCTGGAATCTTTCCTGACTCATTTTTAAGTTTTCTGCTATCTTTTTTCGTACACTATTATTTTTAAAATATATAATGATATGCCTTATATGATCATTATGCTTTTTTAAAGGAGTTGCCGTGATAATAAAGGGTATTTTCCCATCATTTTTTCTCTGCTTTTTTTCTATTTCACCATCGATTTCAATACATTTTTTCCCTTGGATAATCTTATAGAGGGGACAAGAATTGGTATGGCATAGGGGAGTAGAAAATAGCTCATAACACTTTTTACCTATCGCTTCTATTTCATCTATTTTAAGAAGCTTTGATAACGACTTGTTAATTCGAACTATTCTATATTCATTATCAAGGATGCATATCCCGTCGACAGTTGCATCAAGTAATTGGTTCAATCCTTTATAAGCAATATCCTCCTTTTTTTGATAGGTATGTTCCTCTAAAATAGTTGATTTCAGCATATGGAGTATGTTTATTTCTGGAATTTTTTTATTTTAATTATAATATAATATTGATAAATACTATTTGACCTATATTATTTATCGCCTAATCATATTAAATACATCAGTCAAAATTAAAAAAAACCGGTTTTCCGCACCATTTTTAGAGAAGGACCCAAATCACCCTTATGGTCCTCGCCTCCATAGTTTCATAGTAATACAATTATTTACTATCATCCTGGCGTGTCTTGCTCTGCTTGACTGGATTTATTTGACAAAAATCCAATTAAATTTATATATTAATAATGAGTAGTTTTATTTGTATATTATGAAATTGTTAGCCGAAATACGTAATAATGGCAAAAACATTTTTCATTATAAAAAATAATTTTGCATTGATTTACTATTATAAATATCGTCAAATATAGCTTAGTAATTTTTTTCTATAGTAAATTTGACGATTTCGTAAAAAATCAGTATTCGGCTCGTCTATGGAATATAATTACATGGTTTGCTTTTTATTACATGGTTTGCTTTTTACTATAGAATTTTTTTTCAAAATTTAACTTTTTTTACGAGTTCATCAAATTTAAAGTGTTGGAATTATTATTTCAAATATGCGGCTTGAAGGGATATTTTAGTAGACAGGATTTACTGGATAGATAGGACAGGAAAAAGAAAAATCCATTGAATCCTGTTAATCTTGTCTGATCTGAATTTAGAGGTAATAAAGGGAGGGTGGCATGCTTTTTAAAAAATTTAAAACAAATTCAGTGAATACCTTTAGTAATTATTTTTCTCTATTATGTTCAGTCCTCATTTATTTCCTTATTATATTTTTACTAAATTGTTTAAATCTGACTCTCAATACCTTTACCTTTATGGGAATGCCGCCTGCTTATGCTGCGTCTATTTGCGGCCAGGTGGTTTCAGAGTTGGCCAATCCACTTCAGGACATGACTGTTATGGTAATGGATGTTTCATCAGGTTTTCATTATTCAATATGTACCAATACTCTTGGAGAATATCAATTTGACGGACTTGATCCCGGTCAATATGTGGGTTGGGTAAATCCTGTTGATAGTGGATATATAACTGAATTCTACGATGATGCGCCAAATATAAATCTTGCCGACACAATCCAATTAGAAGAGGGACAAATAGTTACAGGAATTAATTTTATCTTATCAATAGGAAGGGCTATTAGCGGCAGGATAACCAGAGAAGATACAGGAGAGCCAATAGCTGATGTAAGAATAGGGGCTTTAAGCTTGGAATACCAAACATCCGGCTTTTATCCAGGCTTTACTGACTATCCTGATGAAATGTATTACTCGGGCAAAACTATGGGCCGGGCTTTTACAGACATAAATGGTAATTATACCATTTATGGGCTTTCGCCGGGTAAATACCAGGTGGGGCTCCTTTTTATGCCTGAGAGCATCTATGCCCCAAAATGGTATGAAGATGAGGATGATCCCTCTACAGCCACTTATATTTCACTTGGCCCTGATACAGATATTACAGGGATAGATTTTTGTCTTGGTCAGGCCGGGTTAATAAGCGGAAGGCTTACTGATCAAACCGGTGATCCGGTTGAAGAATTAAGCATTAGAGTCATCCCTTTAGTTGCAGATTCTTCTTATCCTATGATTTATTCCGATTATAGCGATCCTAACGGCAGATACGCCATAGGTGGACTCAAGCCTGGAAAATATACCCTGGAGGCAGGAACTAATACTTTGTCCGGAGTAAATTACCATCCACAGAAAACGATAATTACTATTCAGGCCGGACAGGTGATTGACCAGGTCAATTTTATCCTCCAAAAAGAAGGGGAGGGGATAGTTTCCGGTAAAGTAACTGATGCAATAGACGGCAAGCCTTTAAAGGGTATATCAATTTCCATACTTCCTACCAATAGTTACTATTATTATGGCTCAATACCAATAGTAACTGATCCGAACGGTTTATATTCTTTTAGCGGCTTGGGGGAGGGGGAGTTTATTATTCAGGCAAATCCGCAACCCTATCTATTCGGCAGCGATCTGAGTAAATATATCCTTAACCTATATTATGATGGTGTCTATGATTATAATTCAGCCGATTCTATCCATTTGCCGGCCCAAGGGCAGATAAATAACATAGATTTCAGTTTGATGACAGGGGGGAGTATCTCGGGAAGAATTACCAACTCTTCCGATCAATCACCCATAGCCGGTGCCTATGTGAGGGCAAGTGTGTGCGTTAATATGTATCCTTATGGGGCTTATGGACCGTACATTATACAGCCTAATATTCTAGGCATTTCTTCCGGTTTATCTGATTCTGAGGGCAAGTATATCCTCAAAGGGCTGGCCACAGGCAATTATAAAATAATTGTTGAAAACGCCGGGTTCGGTTACCCGGCTTCTTCCCAACAGAGGAAATTATATTTGCCGGGAAGCTATCATGATATGGAATGTATAAAAATCATTGCCCCTTATGAAAATCCTAATATCAATATCTCCTTAAATATAGGGGCGAATATATCCGGCCAAATTAAGGACACTGATACAGGAAACCCGCTTTCCGGAATACAGATTTTAGCTAAGGTAATCGAGCCGGAAACTTATCCGGAGGAAGATAAATTTTTCTCCGGAATTTTTCCTGAAGAAGAATACATCAGTAACAGCGTGCCCATAGCTGCAGATACCGATATGCTGGGGAATTATAATCTAGTGGGGCTTCCGGCAGGAGAATATCAGATTATAGCCTGTGATAAAAGGAAGCTGTATAGTTGCTCCCCCTATAAGATAGTTAGGGTTGAAGAGGGGCAGGGGATTAGCAACATTAATTGTTTTCTGAAATTAGGCCGGACTATCTCCGGGACCATTACTGATGATGCCACTGGGCTTCCTGTAGCCGGTATTAAAGTTATGGCTGTTGATATGAATTATAACCTATGGGATTTCTATGATTCTTCTTATTATCAATCTTCCTATGAGGACACATCCTCGGCCATAAATTTTTTAAATACCGCATTTACCGATCAAACCGGAAATTATATCATTACCGGGCTTGAGTTTGGAACATACAGAGTAATAGCCGGCGGCCCTGAGGTTGACGATCCTTACAAGGATGCCAATTGCTTCTACTTGTCGGAAACCTACAATAATATCCCTTTGTATAATTACGATTATACCTACTATACGGAATTATCAAAAGAATTGAATCTAAGTTTAGATGATTCGAAATTACTATTTGGAGTGAGAGGAGATGCTCAGTTTCAATTAATTTTGGAACTGAGAACACAAAATGATGAGTTAATAGTATTAAAATGCGAATCAGAGGGTCAATTAAAAGAAGTGGATGTTAATACGTACATGGAGGCTGACGGCACTATAGTGTTCCCTTTAGAAAAAATTGGTAACTGGGAGGAATATGAAGTTGAAATAAATAAAATTTTAGGTTATTTTGATTTAGAAGCCAATTTTCTAGATAAAATCATCCTAAAAGGAAATAGTTATTGGATCGAATATATTACTTTAATAGATGAAGAAAATAAATTAAAGATTGACACTTTTGCTTATTCCGGCAACTTGCCTGCCGGTAGCGGCTGGGTAAACATTTATCCCCAGACTACTTATTTGGCCAAGGAACAAAATAACGGTTCAGGAGACGGGGTGTTGAGGGTTGCCTGTGGTCAGGCAGTAGTGCTCACGCAATCAGGGAGCATTGTCAATGATTGTGATTTTGCTTTGGCCAAGGCGGGATCTATTGCCGGCAAGATATTTGATGAAGGAGCAACTACTGCTGTAGAGGGAATAGGAGTGAGTGTGTATGACTATTCTACCGGTTCCCTGGTAACCTCTGCAGTTTCCGATCAACAGGGTAATTATAAGATATCAGGTCTGGGCCCTGATGATTATTTTTTGTTGGCTCAAGATCCTCAATTGAATTATCTTGACCAATATTATAATCAAGTGGAAAACCCCTATACCGGATTTGTAATTGATCAGGATACTAGAGATAGTGATAATTTTGGGTATCATCATTACAGGAGTGTTCTTACGAAAAATATTAATTTTTCATCCCCCGATTTATTGGGAGTAAGTTTCATCCTTAAAACAAATGGACCTTATTGCCTCAGTTTTACTATGGGCACTACTGAAGGAAAAACTGTACGGATTGATAAAACATCTTCGGAGGGGCAAGCCGTTTTGGGTTTTGATGATATTATTCAAATTCCTATTACCGGCCAGAAAGATAGTGAATTTATGCCCGGAACATGGCAAAATTACAGGATAAACTTTAATAGTATAATGAGTAGTCAAATAAATTCTCTTCAAAAAATAACCATAAAAGGGGATGATTATTGTCTGGGTTATATTGATCTCATGGCGGCGGATGGCTATTATGTGGAAGACATTCGTATTGAGGAGTTTGATTACAATTCACCTATCAATCATGGGTGGGTGAATTATGGAGAGGCAACATCTCAGATAGATACCATCATAGATCCTCAGACAGGTTCCCGGGTGCTGAGGGTGCTTCCCTATGGGCTGGTTACCTTATCAATGGGGCAGACAATCGAAAATAAAAATTTCCCTCTTGCCAAGGCCTCCTGTTTTTGTGGTAAAGTAATGGATGACACCAACAATCCTATTCCCGGCATCGAGATCACTGCTCATGCACAAGGGCGGAATTTAAGCTATTATGCAATTTCTGAGGAAAGTGTAGGGGGGTATTATTACGGCGACTATGGAGGGGGAAATTATGGAAGACCAAACACAAGTAAAGCTATTACGGATAATCAGGGGGAATATTGTCTTAAGGGGCTTTATCCGGGAGAGTATTACCTTTTAGCCAAGGATGGGCGGAATTACTATAATGGGTGCTTTTATAAAAACATCCCCACCAAGTCAACGTATCAAAGATACTATTCAACGCCCAGACCAACGGTTTTTAACCTGCCGAACCAATCCTACACTAGCCTTTATCAGGATATTTCAGATAGGGCCTTTGATAATCCCACCTGCTCCTTTCAGTCGATCTGCAATAAAGGGATGGAAGTGTATGTTGAAACTGAAACAGATATCGGCAGTTCGGTTACCTTTATTTTAAGTCGTGATTTTAACATACTCGATCAATCCATTACTCTAGATCCCAATATTTACATTATAGTGCCTATAGATTATGGGTACTCTTATGGATACTCAGGCTCTTATGGATATACATCGGGCTCTAAATGGGTAAAAGCGGAAAAGAATTTAAATAGCTATTTAAATAGTCACACCCATCAGGTAGGCTCATCAGTACAATTGATAAAAGGCGTAAGGATTAGTGGAAATGATTACCGTGTTGATTTTATAAAATTTACTGAAAACGGCCAACCTGATCAGGTGGTAGATGAGTTTAACTATGCAGAAGCTAATGATTTACCCACTGACCATGGATGGATAAATGAGCTTCCTGAGACTACCTCTATGGCCATGATTAAGGATGAAACTTTGGAGAAAAAAGTATTGGCGGTTACCGCCTTTGCCCCGCTTGAGGTGGGCCGGTCAGAAGTAAAAAATGGAGTAGATTTTCATCTTACAGCCGGAGTACGTATTGAAGGTGCCATAATTGAATCTGAAACCGGCACGCCGATAGCAGGGATATATATTATTGCCGGAAAAGATAATAGTCCTCCAACCAGCTATGGTGATGGGTATTATGGCTCATCTTCTGAAGAATTTTCCGCTGTATCCGATGCATCCGGGCATTATACTCTTTTTATTCCTTGTTATGAGGGTGAATTAAAAGAATACACCCTTTGGGCCAAAGATTATAGTGATATTTATGGGGATGCTCAATATGATCATCCTCTTCAAGTGACTGCCGGTTCGGTTTTAACAGGGATTAATTTCAGCATGGGTATGGCCTGTTCTATCTCGGGTCGGGTAGTATCGGATTCTGACGGCCAACCAATAGCCAATATGAGGGTGCAGGCCAGGGTGGCGGTATTGTGTTATCTCTATTGTCTTTCAGACGAAAATTCAGCGGATTCGGGGTGCGCATGCGCTAAGTATGAGTATGACCCGTATATAATAGTAAAGTATGCTTACACTAATCAAAATGGGGAATATACCCTGAGGAATCTTTCCCCCGGCGGTTATATAATCTGTACCTCATCTTCATATAATAAGGATGTTACAGGGTTTTATGACGATAACTCAGATTACCAGGACCCATCTGTCATATTAGAGTCAGGCCAAAAGCTTACCTCAATAGATATTCAATCAACTCTTTGGTATTATGCTTATTCTTCGCCTTTTTTTAGTCCATTTACTTATGGAGGTGATGGAAGCGATGAAAGCTCTGGGGCGTATTCCGGCAGCAGTCAATCTTCGCAAGATTACTTTTCCGGCCTTACTGCCTCCAATTCACCTGTGATTACCTCTAATCCTATGAACACAGCTATTGTTGACGAGGATTTTACCTATCAAATAACTATTCTTGATCCGAATAGTTACCAGGAAGACCCTGTTTTTCAATTGAGCACGGCCCCGGAGGGAATGCAAATTGATACTGATACGGGTTTAATTACCTGTACACCAAATTCTACGCAAATAGGTTTACATAAAGTGCAAGTGGGAGTGAATAGTGATACACGCGGAATAGCCAGACAGGAATTCATTTTAGAGGTAATAGACTATAAGTTTTTGGGGACTTGCAATGATGGAAATGTAAATCCCGGATGGATAGTGGAATCAGGAAATGGAAATTTACAGTGTGTATATGATGAGGTCCTGAAAACAGAGGTTTTAGAAGCTGAAACAGTAGAGGCGGATAGTTTGAATTTTATGGTAGGTTTTGGAGAAATAACCCCGCAAGTAACTAAAAGATATTTTTCAGTGGCCCTGGTAGATGAAAACAGCTTTCGGATCAAAGTTGAGGTTAGGGCAAGCAGTGCTGATTATTCAATTATTTACAGCCCCACAGATGGCCAAGTTACCTATGATGGGACCACTATATATCAATATTTAGGCAACCTTTATCAGGATGGGACCTGGCATATAATTAACCGGGATCTTCAAGCAGAGTTAGATCCTCTAGGGGTTACCTTTGAATATATCAGATATTTTCATTTTCAGGGGGATTATCGTATCCATGACCTAAAAATAGGGATCTCACCTTTTGAGGATGAGCTAGTCTGCCTTAATCTTGTGCCCGGGCTTAATGTAGTTGGTATAACAAAAGATATGATGAAAAGGTATAATACCTCCGGTGATCTTATGGAATATTTCGGAGGTGACCATATTGCCGGTATGAAGAAATACAATACTTATTTGAAATCATGGGAGGCAAAAAATCCCTCATCAATTGTTGGTTTTACCCTCAAGGATTATCACGGATACTGCATTTATGCTAAAGATAACATTGCAGTGGCTTTTAAGAGTAAAAGATCGGGTTTTCAGTTACAGGAAATAGCCAAAAGATTAAAACCGGGAATAAATCTCATTCACCTTTATAATCTCCCCAGGCAACAGTATCGTGCTTCTGAACTTATTAAGGAGTTAAATGATCTTCTTGATACCAAAGTTATTAGTATACAGAAATACCAACCATACGCGGGTCAGTGGAAAGGCGCCTATAGGTTTTTTAATAACCCGACTAAATTAAACTTTGAATTGAAGGTTGGGGAAGGGTATCTGGTGCATGTGAAATAAAAATTTACTTTTAGGAGAAAGGCCAATTCCGGCAATTTTCCTAAATGATTAAAATCCCCCTTTTGGGGGAGAACATCTAATTTCTTTTCCTTGAAAAGTAGATCTAAGTTGGTCATTAGGAAATATCTCTATGGAGCTATAAATGGTCTCAAATTGAAATTTTTCCTGCAATTGCTTTGAATAATCAACAGAAATAATTTTTTTAAAAAATTCGGATCTTAGCAAAATTCAATGCCTGATTTTGGGGAGGAATTAAATATTGTATTTTATCTCATATTAGTATAGGCTATTAACAAAGATATTGAGTAAGTAATTATTAATTACTAATTACTAGAGAAACCAAAAACTTGACTCATTTGTTAAGTTTTTGGCGTATAAAGACGATTAGATAAGTAAAATTATTTATTTTTTATTTATGGAAATGTGTAAGATGAATCAATCAAAATTTCTATTATTTTTTGGAAGCCTACTTTTGGTTTGCTTAATTTGTACG
>JAUWIR010000080.1 GCA_030605265.1 Pseudomonadota bacterium
CAAAACATATGGCGAACAGGGTACTTATGCGGCTTGAGCCTACAGAATCTTTGAAATATAGAACTGCCCGATGATGCCCACTAAGTTGATTTATAAAAACTTGATCATCGAGTCATAGAAATTTTTATTTGATTTATGCGGCTCATCAGCTTAACAGCTTAATTTATTCCAACCACGCAAAAGTAAGCGCTACCGTATCGTAGTTAGCGTCATATTTACGTATTGACATAGTTAAAAAAGTGTAATAAAATTACATACTTACTAATGACCACCCATTAACCAAACATTTGCGAGACTTTTACCAAGATTTAATAAACATGAAAAAAACTGCTGTCATAGAAATATTTTTTTACTTCTGCCTTTTATTTTATTCTCTCATACCATCTTTTCATATCCTTTGGAATGAATTTTCTCCTTCAGAAACAGCTCATATCCAGCATATCAGTGAAAAATTTTTATGGGAAGAATATTTAAGGCCAACTATTGATCCGCCGGATGATCTGTAATATTGCCTTAAATGCCCATCTCTTCTCAAGCCCGATTTTCATCAAAATTTATTCTGAATGATTTTGCCGGTTACATTTTTTCAGTTTTTCGTGTATTATATTTTTTTACATATTCTGAAAAAATTCATTGTCGGGAGGTAATTATGTTAAATTCTGAAGCTAGATATGACGAGAGCAAAATAAAAACCCTCTCTTCTTTGGAACATATTCGGCTTCGATACGGAATGTATATTGGTCGCCTTGGCGACGGCTCTGATCATGATGACGGCATCTATATTCTCCTGAAGGAGGTAATTGATAATTCAATTGATGAATCTGTTATGGGCTATGGGAAAAAAATCATTGTTCAGACTGAACAAAATCTTGTCAAGGTAAGGGATTTTGGTCGAGGCATCCCCTTGGGTAAAGTGATTGAATGCGTCTCTGAAATAAACACAGGGGCCAAATATGACCAAGAGGTTTTTAAATTTTCAGTAGGATTAAACGGGGTTGGCTGTAAAGCGGTAAATGCCCTCTCAGATCATTTTTTGGTAAAATCCATACGAGACGGGCAATGCCGAGCGGCTCGTTTCAGTAAAGGGGTCCTTCAAGAAGATAAAACTTCTATAACAAGTGAACCAAATGGGACTTATACTGAATTTCAACCGGATCAGTCCATGTTCCCCCCTTATCAATATGATCAAAACTTAGTTGAAAAACGCCTCTGGCACTATGCATATTTAAATACAGGGTTGAAGATTGTTTTCAATGATACGCTTATTCAATCAAAAAATGGATTGCTCGATCTATTGCAAAAGGAACTGGAGGAAGCCGCCCTTTATCCGCTTGTTCATTTTTCCTCTGAGAAACTGGAATTTTGTTTTACCCATACTGATAATTACGGAGAAACCTATTATTCCTTCGTAAATGGACAGTATACCATTGATGGGGGAACGCACCAATCTGCCTATCGAGAAGGAATTTTAAAAGGTATAAATGATTATGCCGGAAAATCCTTTAATGCCCATGATGTTCGTGACGGTATTGTGGGGGCAATCTCTATCCGCATTAATGAACCTTTATTTGAGTCACAAACAAAAAACAAACTCGGCAACACTGATATCAGAGGTTGGATTGTTAGTGTGGTAAAAACCCGGATATCAGATTTTTTACACAAAAACGACGAAATCGCTAAATCTATCTTAAGAAAAATTGCTACTAATGAAAGGATGAGAGCAGAATTACAAGGCGTGAAAAAAGAAGCCAGAGAGCTGGCAAAAAAAACCTCAATTAAAGTACCTAATTTAAAAGATTGTAAATGCCACAAAGGGGACAAAACCTCCCAAGGTGAATCATCAATGATCTTTATCACAGAGGGACAATCTGCTGCTGGTTCCATGGTTACCTGTCGCGATGTGATGACCCAGGCAATATTTTCCCTTAAGGGGAAACCCTTAAACTGTTGTGATGAAAAAATTAACAAAATTTATAAAAATGCTGAATTATATAACATAATGAAAGCATTAGGTATTGATGAGTCAATTGATGAATTACGCTTTCAAAAAATTATTCTGGCCACAGATGCAGATGTTGATGGTCTGCATATTCGCAATTTACTGCTTACCTATTTTTTAAAATTTTTTGAATCCCTTGTACTCAAAGGGCACGTTTTTATTTTAGAAACCCCATTATTCAGAGTGCGGGATAAGAAACGCACCTTCTATTGTTATAATGAAAAAGAAAAAAAAGAAGCTCTAAAAAAAATCAAGTCCAATGCCGAAGTAACCAGGTTTAAAGGGTTAGGTGAGATATCCCCTAAAGAATTCGGACAATTTATTGGGGAAAATATCCGGCTAACCAAAGTAACTGTTGATGAATATAAAAAAGTCCCTCAAATTCTGCAGTTCTATATGGGGAAAAATACCCCGGAAAGAAAAGAATATATAATGGATAATTTGCTTTAGGGAAGGATTCCTATATTTCAATGAGCCTTGGGAAATTAATGGGGCAAAATTTCATAGAATATGCCTCTTATGTGATCAAAGATAGGGCCATTCCAGATATTAGTGATGGATTCAAACCGGTTCAACGGCGTATTCTTCATTCCCTTTTTGAAAAGGACGACGGAAGGTTTAATAAGGTCGCTAATATTGTAGGACATTGCATGCAATATCATCCCCATGGGGATGCTTCAATTTATGCCGCTCTAGTGAACTTAGCCAACAAAGAATATTTTATTGAAAAACAAGGGAATTTTGGAAATATCTTTACAGGTGACGCACCATCGGCAGCAAGATATATTGAATGCAGATTAACACCTTTGGCCAGAGAGGTCCTCTTTAACAAAGACCTTACAAAATATGTGGATTCTTATGATGGGAGGAATAAAGAGCCCCTCTGCCTGCCTGTAAAATTGCCTGTCTCCTTGCTTATAGGAGCAGAAGGAATTGCCGTAGGGATGGCTACCAAAATATTACCCCACAATTTTTGCGAACTTTTGGAAGGCCAAATAAAAATCCTGCAAAATGAAGAAGTTGAACCATTACCTGACTTCCTCCAAGGCGGGAGCATGGATGTTACTGAGTATAATCAGGGTAATGGAAAAGTAAGAGTTCGCGCAGTAATCGATATCAAGGGGCCTAAATGTTTAGTCATTAGACAAGTACCTTATGGGACTACTACTGAGTCAATAATTAATTCCATAGACAATGCCGCTAAAAGAGGAAAAATAAAAATATCTCAAGTCAATGATTATACTGCTGAGCAAATAGAAATAGAGATTATTCCGGCCAGAGGAGTAAGCGCCGAGGAAATAAAATTGGCCCTTTATGCTTTTACTGATTGTGAGGTTTCCATTAGTCCGAATTTAATTATCATCAAAGATGATAAACCCCATCAAATATCCGCCAAGGAAACCTTAAAGTATTATACTCATCAATTGAAAAATTTGCTTGAAGCGGAGTTATATTTCAGTTTACAAAAGAATGAAGAAAAACAGCATGAGAAAACCCTCATCCAAATATTTATTGAAAATAGAATTTATAAAGAGATTGAAGAACAAAAAAGTTACGAAAATGTTCAACGAGCCGTATTTGATGGAGTAAATCGGTTTCGCCATTTGCTTGAGCGTGATGTAACCAATGATGATGTTGAAAAACTCCTGCAAATCCAAATCAAAAAAATATCTCGATTTGATATTGAAAAAAATAAAAAAGAACTTGCTGAAATACAAAAAAATATTCATACGATCAATAGGAATTTAAAAAATATAAGCAATTATACTATCGCCTATCTAAAAAAAATTCTCGATAAATATGGTCCCTTCTATCAGCGCAGAACGAAAATTGAGACTTTTGACCTGGTTGATGCAAAAAAAGTTGCCCTGGCAAACATTAAAGTGCGTTATGATAAGAAGAAAGGTTACTTGGGGACGGAAGTTAATGAAGGGGAAAGCATCAATGTCACTGATTTTGACCGCCTTTTGTATATCGATCTTGAGGGAAAGTACACAGTCACCGGGGTCCCTAAAAAAAAGTTTATTGGGGAAAATCTCCTTTATGTGAATAAATTCGATAAAAATATCCTCTTTAATTTAATCTATAAGGATTTACAATCCAAATTATCCTATTGTAAACGATTTAAAATAGAAAAATTTATTTTAGATAAAGAATACCAGTTATTTGAAGCTGGGAGCAAGATTCAGGTATTTTCTCTAAAGCGACAGTTTAAAGTAAAAGTGACTTATAGACCTAAAAAGCGCTTAAAAATCAAAACAGAGGTGCTGGATTTCAGTGATCAATTAGTAAAAGGAGTAACCAGCAAAGGGAATCGAGTGTCTTCAAAAGAAATTACTCACATTACCCTCTGTTTTGAAAAACACATCCAGGAAACCATCTAATACGCTAATAACCCTATAGTAATAATTCACCACGGAGACACATAACAGGCACTGAGAAATGAGTTTAGAAGAAAACTTACAAAGGGCACAATTGTTTATTATTCGAGATTATCCGGGATGAAGGTAGGCCTTATTATAAATTTTAATGTGTTTGTTTTAAAAGATGGAATCAAGAGGTTTGTCTTTTGATTTTTCTCTGTGTCTCTGTGCCTCCGTGGTAAGAAATTACTTTTGAAAATATCATTTGTTAACTTAAGGAGAAAAAGATGGGTTTTTTAAAGCTTTTCCCCAAAAAAGATCCGCAAGATTATGAAAAAAAAGGGGACATTTATTATGAGAATGGGGAATACGGGGCTGCTAAAATGGAATATGAAACCGCTTTAAAAAAATCTGAAAAACAATCTCCCCAAGATACGGATTTTATCCAAAGAATACAGGAAAAAAATACTCTCACGAAAAATACTCTTGCCCTTCACCATAAAGAAAGCGCAGAGGAACTTTTAAACTGTCAAAATTATGAGGATGCTGAGGAGAAATTTGCCCTGGCTTTAGAATTGGCTGAAGACCCTGAACTGCGGCTTGAAATAGAAGAAAAATTAAATTCCATGGAGGATTGCTATGCCTCTGATGAAGAAGAAGTTGCCTTTCATGATTTTGATCTGCATAAGGGAAATGAGGAAGTTGATTATCAAGACAAGATAGAGGAATATTTTGATATTCTTTGCGGTTCTATGGCTGAAGAATTAGCCGAACTTTATCAAGGCTATGGTACGGATTTTAAAATCGGATTTGTGGCCCTTAACCAAGGGGACTTTGATTTGGCAGTAGAAGAATTAACTAAGGCAAAAGAACAAAAACCTATTTCCGGAGAATATATCAACTTAGAATTGGGAAAAGCTTATCTCAACCAAAAAAAGAACGCTGAAGCTCGTTCACTCTTAGAAGATTTTTTAAGATTTCATCCGGATTCAGCAGAGATCTACCAATTGCTCAGTGAATGTTATTGGGAACAAAAAGAATTTACCTTAGCTCAACAATTATATAGTAACTGCCCGGAAAAAATGCAGGGATCTTTACTAATCCAAATACTCCATGGAGAGGCCCTCTTTAGAGAGGAAAAATATGAGGAAGCTGAAAAGTTTTATTTAGATTACCTTGAAACTACCGGTTGGGATGAAAGGATTGCTTTGTCTCTTGCCTTAACTTATGAAGCTTTAGGCAAAATAAAAGAGGCCCAAAAATTACTTGAAGAAATAATGGATTCGTGCCGCGGCTGCGGTTGCCGAATAGATCCTTTCATTAAAGAAAAATATGCAGACATTTGTGTTGAATTAAAAGATTTCTCCTCAAAGCTTATTGAACTTTATTTTTCCTTAATCCAGGAAAATCCCCCTCATCAAAAAGCCTATTATGAAAAGATTAGTCAGATTTACCAGGAAATGGGAAATGATAGAGAATCCCGTCGATATAAAGTAATCGCCCAGAAATTTCAAGAAAGCGAAAAGGAGCCGGAATAGGAAAAAAAATGAAATATAAAAATTGAAATCAAATAAGGGTTTCTTCTTTCATGATTTCAACTGAAAATAGAATAAATAGGAACAAAAATAAATGACCGAATTGAAACTGATTCATGATCCTGATAAAGGCCCTCTTAAAATAATTGGCCTCATGTCCGGAAGCGGCTCCAATTTACGGAAAATTCTCGAAAAAGAACAAGAATTGAAGGAAAAAAAAGGAAAATTTCTCTACAAGATAGTTGCCGTTTTCAGTGACACTTATCACAGCAAAGCCTGTGAGCTTGGGAAAGAGTTCGATATTCCGGTTATCGTAAGAGATATCACCGGTTATTATGCAAAAAGAGGGAAATCTCGAAAAGATTTAAAGGTTCGAGAGGAGTATGACCTGGAAACAATTAAAGCATTGGCCCCATTCAAGGCTGATATAGCTGTTTATGCAGGCTATATGAGTATCGCCTCAAGACCGTTAGTAGAAGCCTATCTTGGTATAAATGTACACCCGGCAGATTTATCAATTAAAGAAAATGGAAAAAGAAAATATATAGGCGCCCATGCAGTGCGTGAGGCCATCCTGGCAGGGGAAACCTCCCTGCGCTCTTCAATCCATATTATCGAACCTCTTGTTGATGAAGGTCGCCTACTTATGTTATCACCACCCGTACCGGTAATTATTGATAAAACCCTTAATTTTAATGACCCGCAAATCATTCGCAGAGTATCAGAAGAACATCAAGAGAGGTTAAAAAAACAGGGAGATTGGATTGCTTTCCCCAAAACCTTACAGTATATTGCCGAAGGAAAATTTGCTCAAGATGGTGAAGGTAAGCTTTATTTTGATAACATACCAATACCAAATGGAGTTATCTTAGAGTAAGCTTATGAATCAATAAGAGAATAGAGTACAGCTAAATTTTTTCTGTCATTACTTAAATCTTGAAAATCATATCCGGCAGCAAAAGAATGGCACGTATCAAAACAAACTCCGATTCTCTCTTCATTCTTTATCAAAGAAAAAATTTCTGCAAAATGTTCAAATCTATACCCTGAATTTGTACCCTGCCCGGCTGTTGTTTCCAAAAGAATTTTTACCTGAAACCCGGCAGTTTCAGAAATAAGCCGGTTGAGTTGCCCGGCAATAGCGCGTAATCCTTCCTTTTCTCCTTTCCCAAGGTGAGAACCGGGAATGGTTATCACTACATAGGGTAAACTTAATTTTTCGGCTCGCTTTAATTCTTCAAGCATTGAAAAATATGATTTTTCTAAGATTATAGAACTAGAAGTGGCCAAATTGATCAAATAATTAGCATGTGCAAACACTTTCTTCATCAAAGCTCTTTTTATCTGAAATTTGATTAATTCTTCTTCACTGATCAGTCTTTTGGCCCACCTACTGGGAAAACTGGTAAAAATTTGTATGGCGGTTGCCCCGATAACCAAACCTCGGTCAATACTCTTATCTATTCCACCGGATATAGATAAATGAGCACCTAATAATCTTTTATCAGGCATTTTACTCTTTCCTCCTACAGATATTTTTACCAGATTATACACTAGTTAAACAAAAAAAGGCACTTAATATTATGAATAAAAAGGTAATAATTTATTCATTTTCTCTTTAATCTATTAAAAATAAATTATATTCCTTCCCTCTCATAATTAATATGGCTGAAAATGAAAATAATGTAGTTAATTTTAATGAAACTGACGATTTTAGGATATATTCAGACATTAAAAGATTGCGGACATTAAAAGATTGAATGCTATCCAGTTCATTTTACGGGTAATACAAGAGCGTTATTGACGCTTTATTGAGCAAGGAGGTGATGATTAAATGGTAGGGGGGAATAATCCCTACTAAAAACTGCAAAAAAAGAGAACGAACGCAGGTTGTTTGCAAAAATCCTATAAATTAGTTTTAGTGAGTAGGAGGTGATTTAAATGTAAAAAGTCACGAAACTTTATCAATACCTACCCTGAAAGATTATTAGAAACAAAAATTGAATAGGCATAAAGGGGCTGAAATAAAGAAAAAAATTGTAAACATCATGTGCTATTCAATGCTAAATTTTTATAATTAAAGGAGAGTGATAAAATGAAAAAGATTTATTTAATGGTTTTTGTATGTAGCTTATTAATTGCCTTATTAGGAATGGGGCCTAATGTTCGCCCAGCGGCCTGTGCGGATTACGAGGTAAAAATTGCAGTCAACCCATTTTCCGGCGGCATGAGGACTCCTAGAGTCAGAGAGGGATCCTACGGTTTACTTCCTGTAGTTATTTACTCTGATCCTAATCTAGGCGACGGGGTGGGTTTTTATGCTGAAAATGTCGACCCCAATGTTTATATCTGGGTGAAAGACGGAACATATGAAGGGGATGAACCAATACCTGATAGAGCAGGTTCTGTTCAATACGACGCTGATCGTGACGGTAATGAAGATCTGATCCTCTTTTATATTGCCAATACCCTTGATTTTGGGGGTGCAGAAGGTGAAAGCACCTTAGTAGTAGAAGGTAATTACGGTGATGCAGAGGAAACTTTCATGGGCATGGCTGATATAGAAATCACTCCTCAATTTAGTCTAGATTTAAATTTCCTCGAAAGATTAAAGGATAGAAGGAATGGAGGTGGCGGAGGGATAATGGATCGGATAAGGAATCGATAATCGGTAAATCCATTTAGCCCAAAGGTCAAAAGGAGATCAAACCATAAGGTGTAAGGTATAAGATATAAGGTTTAAGTTTAAAAAGGATATTCTTTGCAAAGATATCAAACAATCAAAAGCCCGGGTTTTTTCAACTTCCGGGCTCTTGATTATTTTTAAAGGTTTTACCTCATCTCTTGACTGAAAATTTATAAATAGGGCGAAATCTTCATAGTTTTTTGTAGCCCTGATTCAATATCACCGGGGCGATAGTGAGTAAGTTTCATTACTTTTTGGCTGCACAGGGAACAATCAGCAGATCTTTTTGCTTTACAAATAACATCTTTCATGAAAACCGGCTGAAGCAAATTTTGATTGTGGTGAAAGAGTTGACAAAATTTTTTGCCAAATTCATATCGATTTATTCTCTCTGAGCCCCCAAGATGAAATAGTCCTCTATCCTTTTTTTTACTCATTCTTAAAAGTATCTCTGCAGCGTCAAGGACGAATAACATAGTCCGATATTGATCAGTAAAAAGAGGAGCAATTTTATTCATCTTGAGATTGTTGGATATCCATTGCAAAAAAGAAGCATTTATCCGGTTACTTGGGCCATACATTAAGGAGGTCCTAATTATTGCATAATTTCCACCCCAATCCATAGTGAGCTTTTCCGCTTCCAGTTTTGTTTTTGCATATACATTAAGTGGATTTGGCAAATCAGTTTCTGTATAGCACCCCTTCTGACCATCAGATACCAAATCAGTAGAAATATAAATAAATCTCACCTGCAAAGGTAGGCATGAGAGAAGATTCTTCGTTCCTTCCCTATTAATTCTATAAGCCTCAGCCGGATCTTGCTCACACTTCTCAGGATTAGCCAGGGCGGCACAATGAATGACCATCTGAGGTTTAATATCAGACAGAGTTTTTTCAACAGCCTTGGCCTCGGTGATGTCTAATGGAAATAATTGACAATGTTTCATTTCTATAGAGCGCTGAAAATAGCTCCCCCAAACAGTGAAATGATCCTGAAGAAAAGAGGCTAAATTTGAACCTAAAAAACCACTTACTCCTGTAATTAATATATTAGGGGCCAAAACAGGTCTCTCCATTTACAATAATATGGTAACCGTTCACGAGTTCACAGGTTCAGAGTTTAAAGGTCCAGGGCTTATGGTCCCCAAGACTAAAGCCCAAAAATTTACAGGTACACCAAAATTTATTAACCTGTAAACGTCTATGAGCAAGGTTAATAAAACAAAGGCAACTCTGAATGGTGAACCCTGAACCTGTGAATGCTCACAATAAATGGTAATTGCCAATTCTTGAAGGTCATGATAGTATAGCAGGATCTAAATATAATTAAAATCTAATTTTGCTCAGCAATTCTCACTTTGACATGGTTTTGATCAAGGGAACAATTTTTCACTGCAGAGAAAACAGAGTTCACATAGAGAGAACATAAGAAAAATTCTGCTTTCTCCGGGGTGAATTACATTTTTTTAATATATTAGGTTTCATAACAGAATTGCTGAATTTTACCAGAGAGTGCAAATAATGATTTCCCGAAAAAAAAAATATTATTATTTAATTTCTCTCCTCCTCCTTTTTATATTATTAGTAGCGTTCAATCTAGGTGTATTCAACAAAGTTTCTATCTCTCAAGGGACACGAGGGCCTTATTCCATAATATATATTCCCCACCAAGGAGCTTATCATTTAATTAAAGAAAAAGTACACTTAGTTGGAAAAATGTTGGATGAGCAAAAAATCTCCAAAATTAATCCCGGTGCTCTTTTTTATGACGATCCTAGAGATGTGCCCATTGAAAAGCTGAGAAGTGAAGGGGGATATTTTGTAGAACAAGAAGTTAATTTACATCACCCTTTTGATCAGAAAACAATTCCTCAACGAAAAGTGATCGTAGGCACAACAAAAGCTCACTCTTTTTTGGCCCCCTTTAAAATATACCCTAAAGTTGTAGAGTTTATGAAAAGGCATCAATTACAACACGCCGGCCCGGTCCTGGAAAAATATTTACCAAAAGGCATTATAGAAGTAGAAGTGCCCTATTCGATGTATCATGATGAAAATAACTGGCCTTCGGGCAAACAAAAATAACCCTGAACTCTGAACTCGGAACCTATGAACCCTTACTAATGATATATCCCGGATCAGAAAATGGTAAAAATAACTGAATCAGACATTTTAGAATTTATTCGTAAAAGCTCAAGAGGCCCGTATGCTTTGCGCCGGTTAATGGCGGTTTGGAAGGTAAATTCAAAAGACCGGCTTGATTTTAAAAAGCTCTTACAAAACCTCATCGATTCAGGCCGGCTTATCCTTATTAAG
>JAUWIR010000122.1 GCA_030605265.1 Pseudomonadota bacterium
ATAGCATTAGCAATGAATGCCTTTCGATGATTATCGTGAGCTACTACAATGTTTGCCCCAAAAGGATATTTTGTATGATAAGTAAACCCCTCTATTTCTGAATGATCACAAACAGCCGACTTAAAAATTTTAATCGCCAAAGAAGGTGTAAAATTTTCCAAAACATCCCCGATTCTGGAGCGGTTCAAAACAATTCCGCCTTTTTTTTCAAATTGATTTTTTTGTAAATCAGTATTCATTTTATAGGCAAAAAGAAATATCAACACAAAGGCTGGTAAGGGAATGATCACCAACAATAAAAGAAAAATTACTTTCATCTTTGTTTTTCCTTTAAAAAGCGTCTTTGTCTATGCCGGATTTTAATATTTCATTTTATCAAATTTTATTTCAATATACAATGCTCATCTCACCATTCCAGACCATTTGCGCTATTCGTGTCATCGCTTGTCACCTACCGGCTTAACAAAATTATCATTCAATTAGCCTATTTGATATGATACTATTTGTATACGATCAATTACAGAAGATAAGGGGACAGAAAAGGAGAACTGAGTAAACACTCCTTCTCTTCCCTTGCATCGGAAAGCGATTATCAAAAATGGCCATTATGCATCTGTCTTTTGCTCAGCGCCTGAATATTTTTTTCTGTGCTGAGATTCGTTTGTCAATAGAAAAAAGAATATAGGAGCTATTAATGAAAGCATTATCTATTCGTGAGCCCTGGGCAGGTATGATCAGAAACGGAAAGAAAACCATTGAAACCAGGACGTGGAGCACCAAATACAGAGGAAAGCTTCTTTTATGTACCTCCAAGAGCCCTGAGCGCAGCTTTTCCGGAAAAGCCTTTGCTGTTGCAAGCCTTGTTGATGTTCGTCCTATGACAGTGGAAGATGAGGCCAAAGCCTGCTGCCGGATCTATGAAAAGGCCCAAAGCTGGATTTTGGAGAGCCTAACCTTTATTGATCCCTTTGTGGTAAAAGGTCGGTTAGGGCTGTTTGAGGTTGATTACGAGAAGGATTAATTGTCACCAGTGATACTTATTTGATCGAAATGATCAACTGCAGACCACTGCCATAGCATATTACCTTCCCAATCTATTTCATGCATTACATCACGATCTATTTGAACTAATACTTCTGATTCATGCCGGCCGTTGTCGTCAAATCTTTTTTTCCTATTCAATGGAAAGTTGAAGCTTTGCTCGATTGCCGAGCTGCAAAATAATGATGGGCTCCCGGAAGATATTATCCCTCGAATTTAGATTATAAAATGGGTGAGTAGTGTATGATGAATACTATTTTGAGGAGCTTACGAATAAATTAAATGCTTGATAAGTCAGTGTTTATAAGACTGATAAAAATTTAATACCTTCTTAACATAATTAACTGTTTCCGGGTAAGGAGGGATCGAGCCCCTCTGCACTACACAATTTTCTCCTGCATTATAGGCAGCTAAGGAAAGCTTGATGTCATCATCGAAAAGATTAAGCAGATACTTAAAATAGCGTACCCCCCCGTCAATATTATCTCTGGGATTAAAGGCATCTGTTACTTTCATTCTTTGAGCGGTTTCCGGCATCAGTTGCATGAGTCCTTTGGCCCCTTTACGGGAAACAGCCTGAGGATCAAACCCGGATTCTGCACGAATGATCGCCTTTATTAAGGCAAAATCAACTTGATGTTTTCGAGAATACTTTAAAATCAGTTGATCATAAAGGGTATGGTTTTTTTTCCCTAAAGTTTCCTTCCCCTCCCTGATGTATAATTTGAATCTATGATCTTTTGGGGTATTGGTGAAGTGAATTATTCCTTTTTTATCCACGAAACGATAAATCTCTGCAGATCCGGGAAGGCATAGGAATATCAAATCAATAGATAGATGTAAGAGAAGTAAGTAACGTAAAATTTTTTTTCACCCCCTCAAGCAGTAAATCGACACCTCTTATTTGTATCTCCGGGTATCTCCCGGAAAATATAAAAAATTTGGACTGTTAAGATCTTCCAATCTGTGTAATTAACTATTTTATACTTTCAAACTAACTTTATTCTTTAATATCAGTAATGAATTCATCTAAAATCTTATTTCCATTAAACTGTAATGAGTTTTAGTTCTCAATACAATTTATCCCAGAATTCTTTTTCCTTATCAATTAAATACAATTATCATTATTAGATACTTAAAATATTTTTAATTCTGTTTTATTAACTATAGTCGAAAAGAAAAAATTGAAAAAAATGAAAAATCGTTGGCGCTCAAACCTTCGCCTATCTGCCTTTTTAACAGAACTTTACCAACTCTTACATTAGTAAAGTTTTCATGAAGTTCACAACACCAACGGAAAAATATTAATCGGATATTATTTTTAATATCGCTATCATCCCTCTTTTTGGTTAAATCTTTTTCTTGATTATTTTTTAATGAAGTGATTAATATATTGATAAGTTCAACCTTTCTTCCAAAACTTTCAGTCCCCGGCCCTCCCCAAAAGGACGGGTTTCTTTTTAAAAACCCTTTTTATTAAGAAATAAGTGAATATCTGCAAAATGATTAAAATTGAAGCTGACAAACTCAGCCCGGCAATTAATATATGTGCTGCCCGCTTTAATGAGGGGCTGGAACTGGAGGATGACGAGAAGGAGGATTTTACTGGTTTGAAGGCTGGAAGGCTACCCTGAAGAGCAAAGAGTAAAGTTTATCAATATCTCCGAGCATGTCATGAAAGCCTTTATTTTTAAATAATCCTCATAATGAATCAAAAAGAGTTGACGATTATTTGTTTGAAGTATTATCATGATGTATAAATTAAAATATGATAACATTATGGAAGCAATTAATGGAGAAAAGCAAACTAAAATAAAAGCAAAAAAATAAGGGGAAAAAAAATATCTTATTATCATTACGAATATAGACCGCAGCGTACTTCCTTTGGGCCCTCTATAAGCTCAGGCATAAAAAAGCTCATGATTGTCATGGGGGTGGTTTTCTTTTTCCAACTTTTACTTAGGCCTTACCCTATGCTATTCCTTGGACTTCGTCCCTATCTTGTTTGGCGCCGTTTCTATATCTGGCAACTGGTAACCTACATGTTTCTTCACGGCGGGTTTATGCACCTTCTTATGAACCTTTTTGCTTTGTGGATGTTCGGAAGCGAGCTTGAGGAACAGTGGGGGACCCGGGTTTTTATCCAATATTTTTTCATTACCGGAATTGGCGCCGGGCTTTGTACCACCTTATTTACTCCTTACTCTTTTATCCCGACCATTGGAGCGTCAGGAGCAATCTACGGGATACTGCTTGCCTTTGCCATGACCTATCCCAACCGGATTATCTATTTAAATTTTCTCTTTCCGATTAAAGCCAAATATTTTGCTTTAATTTTTGGTCTTATGGAGTTTTATTCAACAATATCACAGCGAGCTGATGGTATTGCTCATATTGCCCATCTTGGAGGGATGGTTATTGGTTATTTATACCTAAATAATCGTAATATCTTCAGAAAAATAAAAGGCTTCCGTCACTAGAGGCGAAATGTGTTTTGGGACAATTAAAAACCTCCATGCAATTGGAAATTTAAGGTTACCTCCAGCATGGAATCCTGACCTTGGCGGCTTTTGTTTCAGGTACAAGCTTTGGACGATGGTAAGGACGAGGAATATTCCGGGTCTCTTTTATATCCTCGTCTTCATAATATATTGCTAAACTAATTGCATTTCATGGGCTTTAGCAATTCATCTTACAGGCTTTAATTCAGCTCTGACGCATGAAAATAATCTTCAAGTATATCAAGGCAGAAGAGGGTTTTGTGAATTAATTTTTCTCAAAGATTTTATCAAAAATCAGACGTTCGATTGGCTGGGGCTTTCGTCAGCGGGTGCCTAATCTTCATCGGATCATCAACAATAGTAGGTTTTTTATACTCCGTGGGTCCACCTGAAAAATCTTGCCGGCCATGCACTTTCTTTAGCCCAAAAGCAGGTAATTTATGATTGGGAGGAGAAATTTGGATATAAGCCTGCACTGATAGAGACATTTGTAGATGTGGATAGATATCAAGGCACGAGTTATCGGGCGGACAACTGGCTTTATATGGGCTAGACCAAGGAGCGTGGTAGAGCTGATCGATACCATCAGGGGTTATCAAGTACCAAAGAGGTAAATATGTATATATTGGATGCCAATTTTCGGAAGGAGTTGGTCATATGAGCCGCATAGAAAATCGTCATATCCTGATGGAGGAAAGAAAAGAACAGAAGGAGGAAAGGTCTTTCTTGAGATTGCCTTAGTTTAAGGTTAAAATAACTTTTTCATTGTTCCTTGCTAAGGAAACTCTGTCTTTGCTTATCCATTTTACCTTCATTCCCGCAATCATGGAACCTGTAGTGACTCTTTGATTATTTATCAAGGCTATATACTTTCCCTGATAACTTAAAATGCCGTTAAGATTTAAGTCTATCAGAGGGACTGCACCATCATCACTATTCCATTCTCTATCATTTACCTGGTAGTTATGCTTCAGAGAATCTTCTTCAAGAGCAAAAAGGGTTTTCCCCCAATCTCTAATTTGTAAGTTTTTCTGAGCAGTAATTAATGCGTTTGATATGGTGGTAATTTGACGGCTAAGGATGCTGGGGGAGAGGAAAGGTTCTATTCTCCTTAATACTGAAAAAACAGATAAGGCTATATTGGCCTGAATAAGGGGAGTGGAGGAATTGTTTTTTGATTTATTGAAGATTTCCAGGGCATCTATAGTATGGAAAAAGGGAAGTTTCTCTAATTTTTCAAGGTATTGATAAATTTGCGAGAATTTTCCCTCAAGACGAATAATTAGAGGAACAATTTCAAGATAATACATTGAATTATTTTCTTGAATCTTTTCAATTGAAAGAGGTTGATCAAGAGTTACTTTGAGGGGCTTAAGCTCAAATTTTTTGGCCATAGAGAGCATTTCTTGTGCTAAGTCATTTAATTCTTCATGAGCAGGTAAATAAGAGATTAACTGTTTGATATTCTCTTGAAGTGAGAGGAATTTATTCTTGTATTCTTGAGATTTTTTTTCAAGTTGTTGAAATTTTTTCAATTCACTTCGAGCTTGGTTGATATTTTTTTTGTTGGCCCCAATCTGTTTTTGGTAGGGAGATAAAAATAGCCAAAAGGAAATGATAAACAGAATAAAAAAGATAGATATAATTATTACTATTTTTTTCATATTGGTAATGCTTTTATTGAGCCAAAAAACAGGTTAAAGTGAAGTTGACCTTCAGATCGTCATAACTGTCAAGTTCGTTCTGATAAGTGACTTGTACTTTTTCAAAAAAAGAAGATTGATTAATTTTTTTTAATAATTCAGTGATACTATCGCTGAGGTTTTCTTCTTTTTTTACCATCATCCCATGGAGCAGTAATTTTTGTCTGTAATTTTGATTTTTATATTCCTGATTAACATCATTTGATAAGAAGATTTTATTGAAAAAGATATTACTCGGGATAAGATGAGTGAGTTCTTTTAATAAACAGGAAAAGAAAAATTTATCCTGTAAAAGATTTTCATGAAGGGCTCTTTGCTGCGATAAAAATAATTCTTTTTTTTCAATATCTTTAAAAGAACTATTTGTTTTATAATGTTCCAAATCCTCAAAAAGGATATTTAATTGTGATTGATATTGTTCATTTTGGTGGGAAAAAAAGAAGTAGATACCTCCAAAAAGAGATAATGATACAAAAAAACAAATAATTATCGTGATTATGATTAATTTTTTAGTTTCTTGTTTATCTTGAGACTGGGAGTCGTAAAATTCTTCACATTTTACATCTCCTCGAATGAATCGGATTAATTGACTTGTGGCCGTAACATTTTCTGCACTTTTCACTTAAAAATGTACCTATGAATAATTGATATCATTTTTATTATTCTTTGCGTTACCAAGGCGGCACGCACGTGTGTTTCATTTGAATCAACTAGTAATCAATTTATAACTATCACTCTCGAATTTTTATAATTTTTCGCTTTGAGCTTCTCTAAGAGGTCCCACGCCTTATTTATTTTAGCAAAAGGACCAATGACTACGGAAAATTTGGTCCCGAGGTCAGGGAATTTTTCTTTTTCAATATAAAAGTGATTATCAATTTCAGAAAGTCTGTTAATACAATCCTGAGCTTTTTTTATGTTAGAAAAATATCCCAGATGTAGGCCGTAAATATGAAAATCCTCACCATCAGCAGGTGTGCTGGGAAAAATGGGGAAGAAGATTGTTTGTCCCGGTCCAATAAGATTTAAATTTTTAATATTCGGGTTCGATCTTTGAATTGAGGTTAAAATTTCATCATTGACTTTAAAATCATAAAACCTTACAGCCATATCATAAACAGTGTCTCCCTTTTGTGCCTTTATAGGATGATATCCTGAGATACTTTTCGGACCAGTTGAAACTACTGAATAGGGCTCATTTTTAGGATTTTGATTTATTCTAGTATTAGTAAGCGGTAAATTCAGTTCCTTCTTTTTTATCGGTATCTTTTGTATTTTTCTGTTAACCTTTTGGGTGAAATCATTTGCCGTTATTTGAACAGGAGAGAGGTCCTCAGTTTTCTTTTGGCTTATAGGAATTTTCTTTACCATAGAAACAGTGTTTGGGATATCCTGTGGAACATTATCTGTGTTTTTTAAATTGACTGGAATAGTAAGACCTTTTTGGTTACTTTTTATTGACCCAATAAGGGAGGGGATACCTAAAGCCTTGGTATTGGCAGATACGGGCGCTTTGGATTGTTTTACAGCCTCTTGATTTATTATAGCCTCAGTTTTCCCGGGGAAAATAATTTTAGATTGGTTAGACATTTCAAAGTGGTAAAAAATTCCCAGTGCTCCCAAGAAAAAAATCCCTACTGCAAGGGCCGTTCCTATGGCCATTTTTCGCCGAGTAACACTTCTGGGAAAACTGTTTAATATTTTTTCAGGGGCAAGCGTATTAGCGGCAGCTTTAATAAGTTCCCTATCAATCAAACGTTTTCTTTTAATGAGCATAAGTAATAATGAATGATGACAAATACTGACGATTTTTCGTGGGTAACCTTTGCTGTAATAGCGTATTTTCTTATAAGCATCTTTAGTAAAAAGAGGGTTTTGAGAAAAAAAGCCGGCTTTTTTTAAACGAAACTCAATCATTTTTTGAGTATCTTCTAAATTTAGCGGCTTTAAATAATAAAGTAAATTTACCCGATCCATGAAGTTTTTCTTTCCTTGAATATTATCAAGAAACTCCATTTGCCCAAAAAGTACTAATTGAAGTAACTTATATTCATTAGTCTCAAAATTTAAAAAGTCTCTGAGAAGTTCTATAAAGGGGTAATCCATTTTTTGGGTTTCATCAATGATAAGAACAATGATCCTTTTTTTCTCTAAACCCTCTTTTAGTAAATAGGTGCGTATGGATTCCTTGAAACTCAAGAAGGTTTTTTCTTGCGGGATGGGGATATTAAATATTTTTATAAGGCTTAATAAAAATTCAAACTCAGAATGAAACGAGGGATCAAGGATTAAATGAAAGCGAAAATCATCATACCCCTGAAAAACTTGAATGAGGGCCCTACTGAGTGTGGTCTTCCCTGTCCCCACATCTCCGAGAATAATATTCAAGCCCCTTCGCAAACGAATGGATAATTCGAGTTTTTGAAGACACTCCTCATAATCCTTCGAATGGTAGAAAAAATTCGGGTCCGGGGAAATTGAAAAAGGTTCTTTTTTTAGATTAAGAAGCTCAATGTAATCCATACCCTATTTAATTTGATTTTTGATAAATTGGTTTAAAAAAAAAGACTAACCATCATGTTAATATGGTTAGTCTTTTTTGATATGTTCGAAAAACTTTTAGGAATCACTTTTTTCAGTATCTTCTTCTTTCTCTTTTTTTTCTTCTGTAGGTGTTTCCTCTACTGTCTGGACTGGTTTTTCTTCAAAGGTGTCAAATTTGCTTTCTTCTTCTTTACTCTTTATAGTATCTTTGATTTCTGTAATACCAATAAATAGGGCTATTCCACCCCCTAAAATGAGAACCAAAGGAAGGGTCCCTTGCAAGAGTAGAATAAATTTACCAAACCAGAAAATTAAACCAAGAATACCCAACACTACTGCCAAAAACCCTCCTAAAACTGCCAAAAGCATTCCCATATTTTTTTCCTCCTTTTAATAATTTAGATTATTTGTATCTTGGTATATGATTAAATTTTTTAATAATCGATTTTCTAATAAAATTTTTTAAAAGTCAAGGTTTAAATAGTGCTTGTAGAGTTAAAATTTATTATCTTTTGTTAGCTTAGTCTTTTTAATAAAAAAAGTATGTTTGGTTTTGAATTTACGGTGTTATATGAAATATAGGAATATCTAGTTTCTTATCGGTTTTGTGGAGTAAAAAATTTGATCCTTTTTTTCACGAAATTAAGAGTAGGTTGATTTTTGTTGAAATTGTTACAGAAATTGGTTGTACTATTTGGGAGTATAGAGAAAATAAAGTAATGTAAAAATGAGGAGGGGTTATGAAATTCAAGGTTAATCAGACGACTGTCTATTTTAAAATTGGAGATATTACTAAAGAATCTGTAGAGGCTATAGTAAATGCAGCTAATTCCGGTTTGAGGGGTGGGGGAGGTGTAGATGGGGCTATCCATAGAGCGGGAGGTCCCCGAATCATGGAGGAGTGTCGGAAGATTGGCAGCTGTCCTCCAGGGCAGGCAGTAGTAACCACAGGGGGTAATTTAGCGGCAACTTATGTTATCCATACAGTGGGGCCGATATATCGTGGAGGGCAAAAAGAAGAAGCGAGCATTTTGCATAACGCTTATCTTAATTGTTTGCGACTAGCCAAAGAAAAAGGTATTCAAAGCATTGCTTTTCCCTCTATAAGTACGGGTATATATGGTTATCCAATCGAGGAAGCTGCAGAAATTGCTCTTAGGATCTGTTTCCAATATGCCAAACAAAATATAATTCCCACAGAATTGCATTTTGTTCTTTTTAGTCAAAAGGATTTTGATGTATACAGGCAGACTTTAAAGAAGCTATTTCCTTAAGAAAAACAGTTGATAGGAAAGACAGCTGATAAGCTAATAAAACGGCTGATAAGCTCATGAGCTGATAAGCTGATAAGGAAAAACAGCTCAATAGCTGTATTAATAAGCTTATGAGCTTATCGGCTCAACAGCTGTATTATCTGCTGTATTATTTATAATTCCCTCAAGTAATCCTGCATCACTCACAATTATATGAGACGCCTCTATTAATTCCATAAAGTTTAAAAATACACTAACGCCTGCCAGGATAATATCTTCTCTTCCCCTTTCAAGCCCCTTGATGCAAACCCTCTCATTAATAGACATTGAAAGAAGTGTTTTTTTCAGCTTCTGCAGGGATAAATAGGAAACAGGAAAATTATTTATTTTTTCCGGATTATAGTGGGTCATTTCCTGTTGCATGGCAGCTATAGTGGTTGCCGTGCCTCCGGTGCCAATAAAATATTTTTTAGGAATTTTGAGGTATGGGGATGTCTTTTTTCTTATCATGTGTTGACAAAATTCAGATAAGTCTTGGTATTCAGTGACAAGAGGAGGATCATGTTTAAGGAATTTTTCAGTAAGCCACACAGCCCCTAAAGGTATACTGCAAAAAGAGGGGGCAGTTTTTGAAGGAAAATAACTTACTTCACTACTGCCTCCCCCGACATCAATAATGATTAAATTATTAGAAGTGAGA
>JAUWIR010000507.1 GCA_030605265.1 Pseudomonadota bacterium
AAGGAGAAGCTGCAAATAAACAATTAATATTACAAAAATCCATTTTCTTTTAATACAAAACAAGGCAAAAAATAGGGGATTAACAATATAAGCCAGCCACTTAAAAAGATATCCTGCCAGAGGAATTGCTGTCTCAGAAAACTTAGATCGAATCTCATATACTTTCCTAATATCAATATTAAACGAGAATCCTAAGTATTTATAAATCATTAAAAAAACTATTATGCTTAATAGAGCAAATAAAGAAAAACGAAGTATTCCTGCTTGCTTGAATGAAGGCAAATATATCCATGACATATGCGACAATAAAAACACCACCAGCCAAAAACCTGAAACAGCATACATAAATATTCTCGCTTCATCCTTTAGGGCAAAAAGGGTAAGCATTGGAATATAGGAAAACAGAATTAACAACCAAACCAATACATCAGAAAGCTTTTTTGATGATTTTGGCATTAATAGAAAAATAATAAAAAGCAAGAAATAGGACTCGGCTAATTTTATACAATTAAGGTTCAATTTAAAGTTTGCATAACTCCAAATAGGAGAAACTACAAAATAATATGATAAGTCTAAAATAAGCTTATAGAGCACGATAGATACAAAAGACCATATTGTGCTTTTTTGTATTTCGCCGATTTTATAGAATGTTGATTGTCTCTGATTTATGATATCCATAAACGTAAACTCAAAAATTCTCACTACTTGATCTATTTTTCGGAAGTTCTATAACATATTGAATTCAATTAGCTTTTAAGTGCATCCTATTTATGCCAACCACATGGAATAATGGAAGATTGGGTAAGAAAAAGAGGAAAAGAGATTATATGAGTTATTCTTATTTCTATTAAATCCATTCTTTAATCATTCCAGTATTCCAATACCCCGGTCCCTATATCCTGATCCATTGCTTGTATTGATATACAAATTGTATAAAAGGAGCAAGGCTGAGCATAATCATTATTTGGATTGAAAGTTATCTTCCCAAACTTGACCTTTTTGCTTTTTTTGAAGTGATTCAATCAACTTAAGTAATTCATTTTCAACTTTATAGTGGAGCTTATCTAATTGCTCATATTTATCATCTGTAATTTGACCGGCTTTTTTGAAGCTTACACAGCAAGAATGAAATTCCCCACAGGACCCAAGGGCAATATTTAAATGATTCAGGTACTCTTTCAGGCTGCGCCGACAATAGCCTTCTGAGATATTTCTCGAAATGCTGTGGGAAGGGTCGAGACAATTAGCAGCTACCTTTTTGAGTTCAAATGGGAAATTGGCAAATACTTTATAGGCCAAGATATAAAGAGAGACCGCATCTTGCTCTCCGGGGCGTAGGCGGGCCGGAGGCCATACCCTAAGCTTTTTGAATCCTCTGTTGATTTTTTTCGAGCCATGGTTTAGTTTACCCGCCTGCCACGCCTATTCATATCATGATTATATTACACATTTTTGAAAAAAATAATAATGCTCAAAATGATGATAAAGTTTCAAGGACACTGGCGGGCAATTCTCATGAATCATGATGTTTTTCGATGAGAGTGAGGTGGAATAGAAACCCCCGCCTGCCGGCCGGCGGGCAGGCAATATTCCATCATTCCATCATTCTCCCGCATAGCGGAATGAGCGAAGCGAACTAATTTCTTTATTTGCTAAATGCCAGGAGAGAACATTCGTTTTTTCAACTCCATAACCCACTGTGTATCTTTTTTATAAAGCAGCCACAGGTAAATAATAAACAACAAAAATTCCATCATAAAAATAGCGATAAGTAAGGTAATATTATCAAAATATGTAATTAGATATTGTTTTGTAAAAATAACAATTCCAGCAAATATACCATTCATAAACAGAATCCATACCAACTTCATATTTTCAAACGTTATCTTATAGCGCTTTGTAAGAAAACAGGCCGTAGAGATTCCCAAACTTAAAAACCCTATAGTTACTCCCAGGGCTAAGCCCAAGATACCAAGACCGCTATACCCTAGAAACAAAGATATGACCGCTGTAACTCCAAATGAAATAAATAGATTTAACGTATTTATGGCCCTTTCCTCTACTGCATCTATTATAGACCGCAACATGATATAGCCCAGGTAAGGGCATAATGAAACAAGAAAAATCTTTATAATTGGAACAGCTTCTAAGTATTCATTACCAAGCCAGATCAATACAATCTCATTTGACCATATAAATATCTGGATTATTGCAAATAATCCTAGGTGAATGATCATGGCCAAGATGTCGCTGATTCTATTCTTTAAAAAATCCGTCCTTCCTTCAAAAAATATTTGCGTAACTTTAGGGAGAGCAACCAGACCAAAGGCTACTACTGAAGCCTCCATTATCCTGAAGACGGACTGCCCAACTACCAAATAACCGGCATCTTTCATGGTTCCAAAATAGGGAGCAAGAAAAGGTCCAATAGTAAGTATACCGGCAAGTGCTATCCCACCGGGTGTTCTGGGGGTTCCATATTTTAAAAGATCTTTAAAAGATAATTTAAGTTGATTCAGCCTTCTCCATTTAATTCTTTTCAAAAGTACTATTAATGGAAAAATAGTTAGATAGGTAGATAGACCAATTAAAAATACAATTAAAGGCACATTCCCTTGTTGAGCAAATGCATAAGAAATAATCAATGGCAAAATGGCCATGATACAAACTTGCCAGAGGTTGGCTATGCACATCCTCTGAATACCTCTGTAATAAGAATATAAAATTGTATAAAATCCAAATCCTACGACCATAAAAAGGGATGCATAAAAAAGATTTAAGTAGTTGGGATCATGAAATATTATAATAGTAAAGCTCCTACTTCCCAAAAAACCAATCAATAAAATCAGCAACGTAGGACCTAAAACAATGGGGACTGAAGAAACAAGATAGCCGTTTCTTTTTTCCTCATCAACTGAGATTGCTACATATCTGGCGAGAGAAACGCCTATCGATAGGGTAGAAAAGGGGATAATGAATGAAACTATTCTCCTGGCAAGGGAATAAGCACCAAAACCATCAGGACCTAACCCCTTAGCCAAGAATCGAGTCACAAAAATTACAGAAATAATTACAGCGATTGAAGTAATTGTTGTTAAGACTATATCTTTTAAGAAGGGGCTTAATTGAAAATTACGCATTAAGCTATCATCTCTCTTAGTTTGCAACAAATATACGAGTATGTTTTATTTCCAGCCATTCATTCTCGCTTTCTGGTTTCCAGTTAATTCCAAAGCAGACTTCCCTTGCGCCATCTCTAATTCTCTTTGAAATTATGTACTGATCCCATGAAGTGTTATCTATAATGACACTATTCCTTTCCCATTTCTCTGTTTTATCTTGAATAAAAAACTCTGGTTGTCTTTTCATCCTATTAGAAAGTCTGGCAGAGATTATAAAAATAACCTCCTGGCCCGGGTGAATTTTAAGATCAAATCCATTTTTATTGAGTGTGTAGCCAAATTGAATCACCAAATCATCCTTCTCCCCTTTTCTATAAGGGGATACTCGAACTACATTACCTCCTATCTCATAGATGCGGCTAAAATTAAAATCCCCCATAAACCCTTGTAACGCCAAAGGGGCGGCTGTTTTTGTCAAATCATGCATAGTGATGTTATCCGGGCCTTTCCAGTTGATGAAAGAGTCTTCGAAGTCAGGTGCCATTTGATCAAATATACGTAATTTTGGTCCCTGACCGCGATGCCAAATCTCGAATGGATACATGATCTTTTCTAAATAGTAATTTGATTCTACAAATGAATCTAATGGTGCATCTTCATCATATGGCATGCCTCTTTTCCATCTCCGGTCACTAC
>JAUWIR010000515.1 GCA_030605265.1 Pseudomonadota bacterium
AAAATAATCATACAGCCAATACAGACCTAACGTGGGCAAGGGGTTTTTTTTTCAATGCTGTGGGTGGCAAGAAATCCTGAAAAGGATTTTGGAGCTCCACTGGATAAAAATGAAAAAATGGTCCGGTCGTTCTGAGCAAAGCGGTGGCTTAGCTCCCCAAGGATAACAGCAGTAAGGGGTGTAAAAGGATAGAGATTCCTGACCTTATTCATCTTCAGGTCGGATATCCCCTTAATTTTCAAATGCTTCGTTAAATCCACCTGGGTCTTGGCCCATTGATCCAGGGTTAAGTGGATTTCCCGGCTACCCGCATCCGTTTGCCTGATTGCCCTCTCTCTAACCCCCTATATAATGTGGAGACTTTTTGCTCGTAATCAGGTAATAAAAAATGCCTGAAAGGAGCATAAAAATGAGCAGAGAAAAATTGAGAAGTTACAGCAAGGAATTTAAGGCCCAGATTATTAAAGAGTGCGTGGAAACAAACAACTATGCCGTTGTTGCCAAAAAACATGATGTACCTGCTACAACGGTGTACACATGGTTTAGAAGAGATAAAAATAAACAAAAAACGGACAACCGGAAATCGCAACGAGTTTTGGAAAAAGAGTTGGTAGACGCAAAGCTTGAGATAGCGGTGCTGAAGGACCTTTTAAAAAAAACGAACCAACTCTGGCTGAAAAATTAGAAGTCGCTGAATTTTATACAAAAAAAGGATATTCGGTTCAGAAGGTCATAAAATATACTTCCATTGCCAACTCCACTTGGTATCAAAAAGATAAACGGGTTGAGGAAGATGGACGTCAGAAAAATCCGGGAAGACCTGTTCCAGGGTTCACAATAAACCCCGATGGGTCAATCATACCAGATGAACTGATCATTTCAGCCCTGGTAAACTATAGGGGGCGCAAAGAATTTGCCAATGGAGCTGGCTATCAAAAGCTTTCCCATTACCTCAGAAGGGACTATGATTACAGGGTAAATCCCAAAAAAGTTTACCGCCTGTGCCGGGAGCATAAATTATTATTGCCTCTTAAGAAAAAAATGTACAAACGAAGGAGTAAACGATGCATCAACAGAATTATCACAGGACCATTCCAAATGTGGCAACTGGACCTTAAGTATGGTTTTGTTCACGGGGAAAATAAATTTTTCTTTATCCTGGCAATAATTGATGTGTATATGAGGCTGATTGTTAATTATCACATAGGGTTAAGCTGTAAAGGTAAGGACCTGGTTTTTACCCTTGATAAAGCTTTGAAGGAATTCGATATTCCCAATGAAAACCAGTTGGTTATCAGGACTGATAATGGATCTCAAATGACTTCACATATTTTCATGGATCATGTAGGCAATTTTGGTGAAGACCAGGTTCTGCATGAATTGATTCCCCCGGCGACACCGAATAAAAATGCCCATATCGAGGCTTTCAATTCAATCCTGGATGCTGAATTTATTCAACCTCGATATTTCATGACCTATGGCCAGGCATATGCTGAAACAGTGGACTTTATGGGATTTTATAATTATTTCAGAATACATGGCTCATTAAAATATAAAACCCCAATGGAAATTTATGAAAGTTATCAACGTGGAGAAGATCTGAATCTTCCGGAAATAAGGATGTAAAAAGATCAACATCTATAACCCCAAACGGATTTGCCTAAAATGGACTACTCTTTTTGTAAAGCGTGCCACACTTTTCTATGATGCTTAACCAGCAAGCTTTTCATGATTATTAAGAACAATTAAGAGGTGATGATATTCAAATGGAAACCAGAACTAAAGATACTATTATATCCAGTGCGTATTAAGGTAGAAACAAAAATTTGATTGAAAAAGAAAAACGCTCCCAGGGTTGGACGACAGAAAAGAGACTGAATGCTTTGATGGAAACATAAAGCCCATACCAAAAGTGGAGCGTGTTTTCTGCTACTTTAAAAGAGGGTGGTTTTATGATCGCCATTGAACAATGGAAAAAGAGATCCTCTCCTTGTTAACCCGAACGCGGCCCTCTTTTGAATTTAAAGGAACACCCAGCTAAAGAAGAACTTTATCCTTCTGAAAAAAGGGTAGAACCGCAAGGATAAAGCACTTGTGAGACGGCACCCCTGCTGGTTTTAAAAAAGAATGACTCTGTCTAAGGGGGGATTTCAGGGACATAATGTTATTCCGCGCGGATTGTGATCTTTTCCCCTCTACCCCCAGGGGGGGGGCGTGTGTCAAAATTTTACCTGAAAATGAAGTGCTTTTTTTGTAAAGCGTGGCACACTTTTCTATAACCCTTAATTGGCAATGGTCTTAGAATTTAAAAAGACCAGTACAAGGTAATGAAATGCAGAACAAACGTGGAGGATACAGAGGAAAACCCAAACAAAAGTTACCCCCACATCTCAAGCGGGTTCATGTGAATGCCCGTATCCAAAAATGGATGCTTGATCAATTAAAGGCAAAAGGAGAGCCTGGAATAGTTTTGGAAGATATTTTGAAGAAGGCAGGTTTTAAATATTGTGAGCCTCAGAAATGAACAATTTTGTGGTTTCAACAATTCAAAGTTGGAGTAAAAACAGATAAAAAAACTACGAGGTAAAACTCTCCATAAAAAAGGGGTTGACCCGGTAGAATCTTTGAGATAGATGCTCCTGAAATTAAAATGGTTCGAAAATCTTTGAGTGTTTCACAATCAGAGTTTGCTATGATGATCGGAGTGAGCGTAAGGACGCTTCAAAATTGGGAGCAAGGCAGAAGAAAGCCAGAAGGACCTGCAAAGGCCTTGTTACGTGTTGCCTCAAAAAATCCGAGAGCTCTACTTGAGGCTCTTCATATTGGATAAAATTATTGGTATCCTTCAAAAAGTATCTGGGGCTTAAAAAGACCTGACACCAACATTGCTGAAGCAGTTTTCCCATATGTTTTCCTTTATTTCTAAAATAGAATACCATACCCTCAGGGTATGGTCAGAGATATTTGGCTCTGCCCTATTAACAGTCATTTTTACTTTGAGGTTCATATGTTAATCCTATGTTGAGTTATCCCCATAACCAATACACAGGAAGAACATATGAGCCGATTTAGAAGGTTATCACATAGTATATGGCATTGCCAATACCATATTGTTTGGACACCGAAGTACAGATTTAAAATATTGAGCGGCCCAATTGCCGATGAGGTCAGTAATTGCATAAGAAGTTTTACCCAACAGCAGGAGTGTGATCTAATTGAACTGAACATCCAACAGGATCATGTACATCTGTTGGTGATGATACCTCCGAAAGTATCTGTATCAAATTTTGTTGGTACAGTGAAGGGTCGCACAGCAATACGTGTACTCAATAAATTTAGAAATTTGAGAAAATCCCCCTATTGGGGGAATCATTTCTGGGCAAAAGGTTATTGTGCTGACACAGTTGGCCTTGATTCAGAAATGATACGAAAATATGTGAAGTATCAAGAAAAGAAAGAACGTGTAGCTGAACCGCTTGATCTGTTCGAATAAATAAATTTAGGGGATAACTTCCTTGCCGCCTGAGGCGGCAAGGTAATTTCACCCCCTTCCAGGGGTTATTACAATACCACCCCCTTTGGGGGTGGATCCTTTACTTTTCCATAACCGTCTTAATTCTGTGCACTATTTTTATTTCAGGTGTTTTGTGTCCCTTCGGCAAGCCTGCGTGATTTAGTTTTTTGAGCATGATATTATCGGTTCCAAACATGATCATATAGGAGGAACCGATGAGTTC
>JAUWIR010000635.1 GCA_030605265.1 Pseudomonadota bacterium
CGAGTTTTCCACACTCTCCACAATCCCGACTATTACTATTTATTAATTATTCTATAAGTTTATAATTTGGGGGTGGGTGATTTTTCGGCTGTCACGGTGGGTGATTTTTCGGTTGACATTACCAATTGCTCAAAAACCACAAGGTTTTTGAGCAATTGCAGGAGGCTTAGAACATGAATTCGATTCTCATTGTTGATGATGAAGAAAGTATGTGCGAGTTTCTTACTATCATTTTGAACAAAGAGGGATATAAGACTCGATTCACTACCAGACCTCATAAAGCAATTGAATTATTCCAGTCAAACTTTTTTGATTTGGCTTTAATAGATATAAAAATGCCTAAAATGAGTGGATTGGAACTACTTAAGTGCATTAAAGAGATGAGTTCGGAAACACATGTCATTATGATGACTGCTTATGCTTCCACCCAGACTGCTGTTCAGGCAATTAAATTAGGGGCCTATGATTATCTGACCAAGCCTTTTAAGAATAATGAAGAAATAAAAAACATTATTAAAAATGCACTTGAAAGTAAAAATCTAAAAGAAGAAAACCAGGCCCTGCGAAATGAATTATTAGGATTAAAAGACCAGTATAAATTAGGTAATCTGGTGGGTAAAGGTAAAAAAATGAAAAAAATTTTCTCTATGGTGTATCGAATTGCCGAAAGTAGAAGCACTGTATTAATAACCGGGGAGAGCGGCACAGGAAAAGAATTAATGGCCAGAGCTATTCATATGCATAGTAAACAAAAGGATAAAGCCTTTGTTGGTATCAATTGTGGAGCATTACCTGAGGGGTTATTAGAAAGTGAACTATTTGGGCACGTAAAAGGTTCTTTTACCGGCGCCGTGGTTACAAAAATGGGCTTATTTGAAATGGCCCATGAGGGGACCCTTTTTCTTGATGAAATTGGCACGACGCCTCTGTCTCTTCAAGTAAAACTTCTTCGTGTGCTCCAAGACCAACAAATTAGAAAAGTAGGCTCCACAGAAAAAATACAAGTAAATGTCAGAGTAATTGCTGCTACAAATCTCGATCCTCAGGCAGCAGTGGCAGAAGGAGTATTTCGGGAAGATCTTTTCTATCGGCTCAATGTAATTCCTATCCAGATGCCTCCTCTCAGGGAGCGTTCAGAAGATATCCCCCTTTTAGCAAACCATTTTTTGAGCCTTAATAGCCAAAGAATGAACCAAGCCCCAAAAAAGATATCATCAGAAGCTATGAATCTTTTAACAAAATATTCCTGGCCTGGAAATGTTCGGGAAATAGAAAATGTTATTGAACGAGCAGTTATCTTAGCTTCAAATGAGATAATCTATCCTGAAGATCTTCCGGAAAATATACATTCCCCTTCAGGAAAAGAACAACCAATGGTAAATTACAATTTTGAAAAGGGTGTAGACCTTGAAAAGGTTATTGATAATATTGAAAAAGATTTAATTTTCCAAGCATTAGATAAAAGCAAGGGAAATAAAACTCAAGCAGCGGACCTATTAAATTTGAGTTTTCGTTCTTTTCGTTATCGATTAAAAAAATATTTACATGATTAATTATTAACTAAATTTTTCCTATCTTCATGAGCAACTTTGCAAATCAGTTTCTCTTTCTGATTATCATACATAAAGTGTAGTAAATTATAGGCATTTTGATGAAAAACTTTTTTTCTGTTCGGCACCAATTTTTCTCCCACAGGAAAATCCGCTTTTAATGGATTGATAAATTTATTATTACGTTTTACTCTATAGTCCAAATGAGGACCAGTGGAAAGTCCTGTCGGGCCCACATAACCGATGACCTGTTTTTGTCTTACTTTAACTCCTTTTTTTATCCCCCTTCCAAAGCGAGATAAATGATTATAATAGCTTTTATAACCATTCATATGTTTAATAATTACCTGATTTCCATTTCCCCCCATATATTTTGCAACCATCACCGTACCATCGGCAACTGTCCATACAGCGGTTCCGGAGGGTGCGGCATAGTCGATACCTAAATGGGGACGGACAATACCAAGGATGGGGTGCCTACGCTTATAGCTATACCCGGAGCTGATACGATTAAACCGTAATGGCGCTCGCAAAAAAGCCCTTTGAATGGAAACTCCGTTTAAATCATAATAGTCACCATTCCCTGAATCATCTATGTAAAAAATAGCTTGATGAAGGCCGCAATAGCCATTATATTCTGCTGCGAGAATTCTCCCATATTCCATAAATTTCCCTTCATAACAGAACTTTTCCACCACCATATGAAATTTATCATTTTTCCTCGGTTCATTATGAAAATCTATTTTCCAAGCAAAGATATCAGCAAATTTACTGGCTAAAGAGGGGGTTTCACTTACTGAAAGGATTGAATTAAATAAAGAATCCACCACTTTCCCGGAGATTACTTCCCAGTATTTTTGTAAAATCACCTCTTTTTTAAAACTCCCCAACTCTCCATTGGGATCACGCTCAATTATGTAAGTTTCCATAGGACCTGAATTGTATTCAAAGCGATGGAGATTCTCTATGGAATCTAAAGTCAAGGCAAAAGTATCCCCCGGCATAGCTGTGTTAA
>JAUWIR010000567.1 GCA_030605265.1 Pseudomonadota bacterium
AGGCAATTCAGTTCCCGGTTCAATGGGGCCGGCATACCAATGTTCCCCTGGCATGATATAACCATGATCAGGTTGGGACTTGGGATCAATGGCCAATAATTCAATCGGCCGGTTGCCCTCAGGCCTTCCGGAAGGAAAAAGGGCAGTTTTTAACTCACCTATTATTTTAGTGCCCGTGCCGCCTATTCCAATAAGAAATGTCGGTTTCATAATAATTCCTCCAGTTTATATATACGAAAAATATTATTTATTGCTCTAAGCTTGAAAGCTCAATTTCCAGGGAGTTGTCATCCAAGGTAGATAGTTTTTTTCCTACATACCAGGTAAATTTTTGGTTTTTTACAATAATAGCTTTGCCTAACTTCAATTTTTCAAGAGCAACGGCATGGACGGCTCTATCGTTTAAGGGAGATATTTTCATAACTATCCTAGACGGCAGTGAGGGATGCTTTATATCCGCATCTTTTCCATTACCCAACGTTTTCCAGCGCTTCAAACAAAAGCGGGGATTATATGCCGAAAGCTGGAACCCGGGATCGTCAATATATAAAGAGCGGCTGAATTTCGGTGTCATCAATTTGCAGACGACTATTAATATTATGATAATTACGCCAATTACCCACAGAACTTTGCGCCATACGGGAATAGGTTTTTTAGGGACCTTAAAATTAAAAGGCCATTTATACTCCATCGGCGCTTTCCCCAGCGCAATGATATTTTCACCCTTTATTTCGCTCATTGTCGGGCGGAAAGAGATATGGCCTTTATATTTCCCCTTTTTCGCTTCTTTGTAATTTATTTGCAGACTGAATTCTTGGTCAGCAGGAGTTATTTTTATGCTCTTACCCTTTATCAAGCCCTTCCCTGTAAAAAGTTTTATTGGCAGTTGTTGGGGCCCCTCTTCAAGGACGGCGCTTACTTCAATTGAATCACCATAATTAGTCGCTGAGGTATTTGGATAGAGTTTAAAGGTTTTAGAAAAAATATGATTTTTTTCTGCGAGGCCATGCCAGGGATCAAACTCACCAAGGTTAGGGGCCAGGTTTTCTCCGGGAGGCGCTTTAAGCATTATTTCGCATTTATGCCTGAAGTTTAGTTTTAATGGCAACTTAGACGGCATTATTACTGTATTTGTATCAGGGGGGGTAAATACAAGGTAGCCCGAGTGAGGGCCGGGTGGGGTTTTTTCGCCAAGGTTATCTACTGTAAAGGTGACTGTGATTTTGCTATTGGTTAAAGCCACCACTTCGGGTTTATTCTCTACCAGCACCCCTATTTTGGAAAGATCGTCGAATATGGTCTGTATCTTAATCCGGTTTGATGTGTCGGCAGTCGTTCGAATCCGGATCTTTTTCTCTACCTCACGATTCAGCCTTATATTTTCGAGATCCAACATCAATGGGCTAAGCTCGACTAAAAATAAAGCAGGGACTTCTCCCTTTTTGGCCGAGTGCAAAACCACACCCGGACACCCATTCAGCCTATCAACATCATCTTTCGGCAATTCCACCCCCAGGGTAATATAGTGTAAAAATAAAAATTCATTATTTTCCGCTCTGTGCAGCGCAAATTTATCCAAAATATGCTTCAAAGTATATTCCCCGGGACTGGTATCAAGCCCATCACTATATACATAAATTGCTTGGATACCGGCATTCTCGGCATTTACTTTGAGGTCGCTGAAAACCTTGTCCAAGGCTTCATAACGATGGGTAACGTTTCCTTTCGCTTGTAACTGTTCAAGGTAGTTTATTACTTCCCGCTTTTCATAGTCACTCTTTAATTGTCTCTCATAAGGGCCTCGAACTGTGCGATCAAACGTATAAATCATGACCTTTGCCTTATTCATAATGGGTGATTGAATATATTTGATAATCGTCTTTTTAACACCAGGAAAGATAATTGTATTACCGGCCCCTATCGGTTTGCCATCCATCGATCCGGAGGTGTCGATTACGAAAACATGATCCGACACCTTCATAGTAGCTGTGGCCTGTGAAATAACCACGCTTAAAGAACCGACAGTTATAAAAAAAGCTAACCAAAAAACTATAAAGGGCTTAAATATTCTATTGCTCATTATTGACTCTCTCCCAACCTTAATAACACGTAAAAAATCCCCTTCAATCCCACTTTATGAAAGGTGGAGATAGTTGGATAGTGGTACTATTTATCTGGAAATATATACAAAATACATTTTATATTTTAAAATAGTAAATATCAACTTTTATCTTCGTTTTCAACAATAATACTAAGGTGATAATAAATCAGGCATAACTCCCTCCCATCACTTGTGCTTGTCTAAAAAATTAAAAGTTGACTTTTTAGACGGCCTGTTCAGGTGCTTCCAGTTCAAATATCTCCCAAAGATTAATTTCAATATCAAAAGTATGGAAACTTTGGATTTCATCCCAGTTGAATATTTCAGGTTTACCGTATTCACCGTCTTTTAAGACGTACCTCTCAACATTCTTATGCTCAGGATAAACAAGCATGTATTCTTTTACTCCAAATCTTTCATAGATAATCTTTTTATCCCGCCTGTCTTTAGAGCTTGTCGAAGGTGACAGCACCTCAATTATTAAATCCGGCGCGCCCTGAATGTTTTGTTCAGTAATCTTGGTCTTATCACAGACTACGAAGATATCAGGCTGAACTATGTTATATTCATCAAATACAACATCAGTTGGAGCATTAAAAATACTACATTTGATCTCATTCCTGGTGAACCCAAGTCTTAAAGCATAATATATATTTCCTGATATTTTCTGATGCTTGGTAGTGGGTGCAGGAGACATATCATAAGCCTTTCCATCAATAATCTCCCACCGCTCATCATCAGGCCAGGTAACATAATCAGTATAACTATATTTTTTCTCAATTTTTGGCACTAACGCCATAATTAACTCTCCTTTCAGTTTTGTAAATTTTTATTCAATTTTAACGTATCCACCGTTTCGCCTGCGCCTAAGCCTACAGGATCGGCACATTCCCAAAATTCAATTTTCTCGGGGCTGAGGGGCAGGTTCAGGGCATACACCCTTCACCTCGCTGTGCTCGCAAATCTTGGTAGTCCTTACAAAACAGTGCTGGCCCATAATTTCAATAAGTTACATATCATGTCTTTCTGGCAGCACATAGCGAAAAATCAGGTGTTTACAAAGTAAAACAGGGCAGTATTCCCAAAACCTTCACTGCTTTGTAGGGACTACCAAGATTTTGGTGTCCGTGTTGCAATATAGTGTCTTTGAGTGTAGAATCACTGAGAAACAGGTGGCGGAACTGAAAAATCTCTTGACAAAGGCTATTGATTTAAGCCA
>JAUWIR010000375.1 GCA_030605265.1 Pseudomonadota bacterium
AATTTCATTATTGCCACCGGCTCAAGACCCTACCTCCCCTCTATTGAGGGCATAAAAGCCATTCCCTACCTTACCAACGAAACCATCTTTGATCTTGATAAGTTGCCACGGTCAATGATAATCCTCGGCGGCGGACCCATTGGTATAGAATTGGGATCAGCCCTCAACCGGCTGGGTGTCAAGATTACCATAGTAGAGATGCAGGAGCGTATTCTAGCCACAGAGGATAAGGAGTTGGTCCAAATTTTAACCCAATTGCTTCATGAGGAAGGAATAAGGGTCATCACCAAAGCCAAGGCGCTACGGTTTTCAAAGAAAGACACCGGCATCGTCGTAGATATCCGGAGCGAAGCTGCAGAATTGATCCAATTGGAGGCCGAAAGTGTTCTCATAGCCACAGGCAGAAGAGCCAATACTGAAGGGTTGTCTTTGGAAAAAGCAGGTGTAGAGACAGAGCAGCAAGGGGTGAGGGTAGGGCCACATCTTCAGACCACGGCAGCAAATATCTATGCCTGTGGGGATGTAGTCGGCCCATACCTTTTTAGCCATATGGCTGAATATCAAGCTGTTATCGCTGTCCGCAATGCTCTTCTTCCTTTTCCATTCAAAAGAAGGGTGGACTATAGAATGGCCGTCTGGGGTATCTTTACCGACCCGGAGTTAGCTCATGCCGGACTGACTGAGGAAGAGGCACGAAGCCTCTATGGAGAAAAAATTTCCGTCTACAGGTGGCGATTTCAGAATATTGACCGAGGGAAAACTGATGGAGCACAAACAGGGATGAGCAAGTTTATCTGTGATACAAAAGGAAGGCTCCTGGGTGCGCATATTTTCGGAAAGCGGGCCTGCGAACTCATTCACGAAGCACAATTGCTCAAGGCCTTGAATCTTCCTTTGAGCAAAATCCAATCAGTAATTCATGTGTATCCAAGCTATTCCGATGTGATTAAGCAGCCGGCGAAACAAGCCTATATTGAGTCCCTGCGAAGGAATTTTTTCATTTCGCTGCTACAAAGAATCATATTGAAAAAATGAAGAAATGTGAGCTTAAAAAGGGTATTGAATAAACCCAATTATCTCTCGGAAGTTGCCAAGGTTATCCTTGAGGTTTACATTTCTGAGAAGGGACTGCAGATTGGAGCCTTGAGGCGAGCCAGTGAGGGTCAAGCCATACAAAAAGACCTTAGTTTATATATATTACCATACCACTGAAGAACATTACCGATAAGGCTCATTGTAGCCGGCAGCATCCATAGAATAGCAATATGAGGGTGTAGATACTAAGGGGAGGAAAGGCCGAAAATGACGAGTAAGGTTTAGAGCAAAGGGAACTTCTATATGAGTAAAAATCTTATCAAAAAAATAGTGATTATAATGGCCATAGTAGCCTTGATTGCCGGATATAAGATCTTTAACCTCAATCAATATCTTACCCTCTCTTATCTCAAAGCATCTCAAGAAAAATTTTTAATCCTTTATGCTGAACATCGCCTACCGGTCATAGCAGGCTACATGGGTATCTACATTCTGGTAACTTCTCTCTCATTACCGGGAGCGGCAGTAATGACCCTGGCCGGTGGCGCACTCTTTGGATTTTGGTTGGTTGGGCGCACTGGCCGTTTCATTTGCCAGTACCATAGGGGCCACCTCAGCTTGTTTTGTCTCACGCTATTTATTAAGAGATTGGGTGCAGGGTAAATTCGGTGACAAGCTCTCGGCAATTAATCAGGGTATTGAAAGAGAAGGGAAATTTTATTTATTTACCCTGCGGCTAATTCCTGTTTTTCCTTTTTTTGTCATTAATCTGGTAATGGGCCTGACGACTATTCCTTTAATTGCTTTTTACTGGATATCTCAAATAGGGATGCCAAGAATTCAAGGGTTTGTTTTCTAAACAGATCTTCTTATCTGGTAGTTAGACAGTATAAGAGTGATGATCAAGGTTTTGTTTATAATTAGTTATTAATTATTACCAGGTTTGCCATGTGCGGCCATCTTTTTTTATTAATTCATCCGCATCCTTTGGTCCCCAGCTTCCAGCAGGATAATTAGGGAAATTTATGGCAGGTATGCTCTCCCAGCGTTCAATAATTGGATCTACTACCGCCCACATGGCTTCAACTCCGTCCTGGCGGGCGAAAATCGTCAAATCCCCCTTCATACAGTCTATCAAAACCTTTTCATAAGGGGGATGCCGGGTTATTTTAAAGGAATCCTCATAATTAAAATTCATAGTCACCCCGTATAGTTTATTGGTCCCTTCAGGGTGTTTGACACTAAAACGCAATAATATTTCTTCATCAGGTTGAATGCCCAGGACTAATCGATTGGGCTCTAATATATCACAGGTGCGGCCAAATAACCGCAGAGGGGGCTGTTTAAATTGAATAACAATTTCAGTGGTTCGCTTGCCTAATCGCTTCCCTGCGCGGATGTAGAAAGGGACCCCCGCCCAACGCCAATTATCAATATGGAATTTGGCTGCAAAGAAGGTCGGAGTATTGGAATCAGGGGAAACATGTTCTTCTTCTCGATATCCGGGGACATTTCTCCCATTGATCTTACCGGGACCATATTGCCCTCTTACAATAAAGTTATCAAGGTATTCATCATCCATTACCCTCATGGTATGAAATATCTTGATCTTTTCATCACGTATAAAATCAGCGTCAAAGCCCACCGGCGGCTCCATGGCCACCAAAGCTAAAAGCTGCATGATATGGTTTTGATCAATATCTCTTACTACCCCCGCAGTCTCATAAAAAGGGCCGCGATGCCCCACGCCTATATCTTCGGCTACAGAAATTTGAACATGATCAATATACCGCCTGTTCCAGAGCGGCTCAAAAATACTGTTGGAAAAACGAAAGAAAATGATATTCTGAACCGTATCCTTGGCCAGATAATGATCAATGCGAAAAATCTGCTTTTCATCAAAGGCTTGGGCAACAATATTATTGAGCTTGTGGCCGAAGCTCTATCCCGGCCAAAGGGTTTTTCCATAATGATTCTAGTAGTAAAGGTCTCCCTGCATAGATTATAATGAGCTAATTTCCCGATGATTATTGATCCTGCCGCAGGAGGGGCAGCCAAATAATAGATTACCTCTTTTGTATTGTCCTCGGTAGGGGTGGTAATTTCATGGATACGATTACAAAGCACCTGATACTTGGCATCATCTGTAAAATCAGAGGATAAATAAAACAAGTGCCGGCAAAATTCACCCCAAGCACTTTCATCTAATCTTTCTTGGGAGAATTGAGCAAAGGCATCTTTAGCCAGTTTGCGGTATTCCTCGTCAGACATGGACGGCAAGCCAAAGCCTAAGATGGAAAAGGCATCAGGAAGCTTTTTTTCATGGTATAAGTGATACAATGCCGGCAAAAGCTTTCTTTGACTTAAATCTCCTGCTCCGCCAAAGATAACCATGGTGAAGGGTTTTATTGTAAATTCTTCTGCAGGGATATCACAGGTTTGTAAAAATCGGCTATGCACCTCAGGGGAGATATATTTCTCCATCATCTACTCCTTACTCCTTCTATTCTCTTTAATTACTTCCTCTTGATAACTTTCTTAACTGCTTCAACAATATCAATATCTTTGAGATGATATTTTTTCAGCAGCTCATCAGCCTCTCCGGATTCTCCAAATACATCATTTACAGCCACCATCTCAAGGGGGGAAGGGATGTTTTTCACTAGCACTTCACTGACGGCACCACCCAGCCCGCCATACAACTGATGTTCCTCAGCAGTAACAATGGCCCCTGTTTCTTTGGCTGCCCGGATGATAGCCTCTTTATCAAGAGGTTTTATGGTGTGCATATTGATGACCCGGGCTTCAATTCCCTCCTGAGCCAAGGACTGTGCTGCCTGAAGAGCCTCTGAGACCATTATCCCGCAGGCAATAATGGTTACATCCCTACCTTCTCGCATGATATTTGCTTTGCCCATAGTAAAGGGATCAGACTCTTTGGTTAGGATGGGAAAAGGAACTCGTCCAAGTCTCATATAGACCGGACCACAGTAATCAGCCATAAAATTGACGCACTTTTTCGTTTCAACGGCATCACAGGGGCAAAGAACAATAATATTAGGCAGCACGCGGGTTATGGCAAAATCCTCCAGGCATTGGGCGGTAGCCCCGTCAGGTCCAACTGTCAATCCTGCATGGGAGCCAATTATTTTTACATTCCTTTGGTTATAGCAAATGGAGATCCTCAATATTCCATAAGCCCGGTTAGTCAAAAAAACAGCAAAAGAGCAGGCAAAAGGAATAAGCCCGTCAAGACTTAAGCCCACGGCAATCCCCAGAACATCCTGCTCGGCAATGCCTATATTGAAAAATCGGTCAGGAAATTCTTTTTTAAAGTATTGTGCGCGGGTTGAATCTTCTAAATCACCGGAGAGGACCACAATTTTTCTATTTTTTCTCCCAAGCTCAACCAATTCCTCGCCAAAAGCATCTCTGGTTGCTTTCATATCCCGGGTCATGCTGCACCTCCTTGGTCCAATTCAGCCAGGGCCTCAGCTAATTCTTTTTTATTCGGGGCCTTGCCGTGCCATTTGGCCTGGCCTTCCATAAAAGAGACTCCTTTCCCTTTGACTGTATGGGCCAAAATAAAGAAAGGTTCCCCCTTGACTGTGTCAAACTCATCCAAAGCACTAATCAAGTCCTGAAAGCTATGTCCATCCACTTCCCTTACCTGCCAGCCAAAATCTCTCCATTTGGCTGCAATCGGCTCTTCGGTTTTTATCTCCGCCACTGGCCCGTTTTCCTGTACTCTATTGCCGTCAAGAATAACGCAGATGTTATCAAGTTTATGGTGGGCCGCAGTCATGGCAGCTTCCCATATCTGCCCCTCTTGCATCTCTCCATCCCCTATGAGGCAATAGATATTAAAGTCCACTTTACGAATTTTTGCTCCCAGGGCTATTCCCACAGCTACAGACAACCCTTGTCCCAATGAGCCGGTAGAAAGCTCCACTCCAGGCACACCGACGTGAGCATGCCCCTGAAGACGGCCAATGTCATCCAAACTAATGCGTCATATCGGCTCAGTGATTTCAAGTAGTTACA
>JAUWIR010000240.1 GCA_030605265.1 Pseudomonadota bacterium
ACAGAATATCATTTTGTATGAAGGAAAAATACCTGTTTAAAAAGGTTCGAAATATTTCAAAAAAGGTAAATAAGGTTATGATCCCCATACCAACAACAAAACCACCATGAATATTTACCCATAAGAGTGATAAAATCGGGAGCCAGTAAAGATAATCCTTTTTCTGATATTTAAAAGCAAAAAGAATATATATGAAAATAGGCACAAAAAAATAGGTAAACATATGGGGCCTGACCAGAAATCGAACTCCTGCATTGAAAAGAGCAAAGACTACTAAAGGATAGAGGATGGCCCACCGATTTTTCGTTAATCGGCAGGTAGCTACCATGAATAATGAAAACACAAGTACAAGAAAACCTTTGAAAAAGATGAGGGCATTCACATGTGCGACCTGGTAGACCAGATAAAAAATAACTCCTGCCAGCCATTCATGGTTGACCCAATCCATTCCAATGGTTCGAAAGGAATAGGTATCTTTATAAAGAAAATGTTTATTTTTTAGGATCAATTCTCCATTTTTCATGTGCATCCAGATATCATTGTTTGATACCTGGGCGGTGTTTATACCGAACACCAGAGCTATTAAACAGAGGATGAGAAGGCCGATTACTATCTTATTTGAGAGAAAATATTTTAAAGCGGAAGAATTTTTCTTTTCTTCTTCAAAGTAAGCCTTCTTTTCTTGGAGAATTGTTTTTGGCTCTAGTTCTTCAAGGAGATAATCCTCAACCTCCCGGGCAGAGCAACCAAATTTTTTAGCTACCTCGACAATTGAGAAATTGCCGTAATTATTTTGAATATATTTTTTTGGTTTTTCCTTAAGAGGCATAGAAAAATTCCTGACAATTATAATTTAATTTGTTTTTAAAAGTATTATTTTCTATAGGAAGTATAGTAGCAGAAAATATTAGCGCTTACCATATCATTGATCTAAGTATTTGTCAATGAACAAGTTTTTACAATTTGGGGTCTTGGAGACCGCCAAGAGCATACTATTTTGGAAGGAGTTTTAAGGGGCAGTGAATTCTTTGTTTTTGAAAAGAGCACAGCGTTTTTTATAAATTATTAGTAAGAAATGACCTCTGCCCACGTCTATTAAAATAACAAATAAATTTTATTCTCTCCTCCTTATCCTAGTTATTTTAAAAAATGTCTCTCAATTATGGGAGGCATTTTTTATTGCCAATACCGATTAATGGATTATTTTTTTTTCCGGTATATGAATATTGATTAAAGAATTTGGATCGCTAAATTTTGAGGTTTTACGATCAATAGTTTTACATATCTCCTCTTTTTGTTCCTGAGGCATTCCCGAAAGTTCTTTATGAATATTATTTAAAAGGGAGTTTGAATACTGCAAGGTTTTACTTGCAAAAGAAAGGGCAATTTTTAATTCTTCCAAGGCCTCTTTAGATTTTCCCTGATCTCTGAGAGCATTGAATCTGTCCATGTGAGATTGTAACTGTTTTTTATTTTCCTGCAATTTTTTTGATAGATCTTTCTTGTTCATGATTTCCTCATATCTGCGGGTGATTATTTCTTTCCACTTTGAAGTTAGGCCACTTTCCCTTCGGAGGGTTTCATAATTTTCCCTTCCCTTATTTTGGAAAGGTGATGCAATACTTATTCCGTGAGGGAAAATGACCTTACAGAGAGTAATCTATCAATAAATGTTTAGACAAAGCGATTACCCTGAGAAATTTTGTTGTGAAAAATTTTTCCTGCATGAAAAAGGATGCATAGATTTAATGATTTTGTAAAAAAAAATCATAGAGAAATCGAGGTTGGAAATTTTTACTTAAAGGGCATTCTTCATTGCTCAGTTTACACTTTTTTATTTCACCATGAAGGGGTTTCAGCCTTTGTGCCTCTGTGCCTTCTTTTATCTTGTTTCTTTTGCTTGAGGATATAAGAATCGGTAGGAGTGAATTTTTTTTTCAAGATGGTAAACAATAAAGGAGTACAGCAAACTTTGAAGCTCTTTTTTACTTGAGGCGGTGAGTTGAAGACGTGGTGTTTTGGAGAGATGAAGTTTGACTGCTTGACGCAAGAAATTTACACTCCCCATTGAGATAAAGGAAGAAGGTGGACGTTTTTTTTTATAACACGTTGGGCAAATAATTCCCCCCATTGAATGGCTGAACCCGACTTTTGGCGCAAGAGGAGCAGTACTGCAGAACAGGCATTTATCTAATTGAGGGCAATAACCCAAAAGGGTCAATAAGCGGATCTCAAAGATGTGAGTTACTTTTTCGATCTCTTCTCCCTGTTGGAGCATTTCTAATTGTTTCAGGAAAAGAAGGAGGACCTCAGGCTTTTTGTCCTCAAAACCAGTCAATTCTTGAATTAATTCGGCCATATAGAGGGCTGCGAATAACCGGGGGAGATTTTCCTGCAGACGGTAATGGGATCGTACAATATTTGTTTCCCTTAGAAGGTAGATATTTTTTACGCCATTTTTTACAATAATCAGATTAGCATAGGTCAAAAGATCGAGACTTGCGCCAAAGGTATTTTTTTTTTGACGGGCCCTTTTGGCAATACACTGTATTTTCCCGAAGTTTTCAGTGTAACAGGTAATAATTTTATCTGTTTCGCTGTATTTGATACTTTTGAGAATAACGCCATTGGTTTTTTCAAGGGCCATTTTTTTTATTAAGCGATATAGCTAAGAAAAAAAGTCACCAGTCCTAAATAGATAAAGATACCAGTGATGTCGTTAAAGTTGGTAATAAAAGGACCGGCCCCAATGGCAGGATCAATATGGAATTTTTTCAGAAGAAAGGGGGCGAGGACCCCCATTGTTCCACTTACCGTAATAGAAATAAAAAGCGAGAGCCCAACCACAAAACAGAGAGCATAATTTGTTTGGATAAGTAAAGATATAATAGCCACGGAACTTCCGGCGATAATCCCCATAGCCAGTCCAATCCGCAGTTGTTTGAAAAGAATTTTCCACATATCGTCTTCAATGATTTTCCCAATACCCAGCCCACGAACGACAATAGTCTGGGATTGGTTGCCGACATTTCCCCCCAGGGCCATGATCATCGGGATAAAGAAAGTGACGGCAATCATGGATTGCATGGTACCGTGATAATATTTTAGGATAAACCCGGAAAAGGTCTCCCCTATAAGGCTAACCATAAGCCAGGGAAGGCGGATACTGGCAATTTTCCATACAGATCTCTCAAAGAGTTCTTCGCTGCTGGTCCCGGCCATCATATAAATATCTTCAGTAGTCTCCGCCCGAATAACATCAATAATATCATCGACAGTTATGATTCCCACCAGTTTATTCATTCTGTCTACAACAGGGACCGATAGAATGTTATATTTTTCCACCAGACGGGCCACATCTTCCTGGTCCTCATATGCTTTTACATGGATAACTTCCGTGACCATAATCCGCTTTAAGGTAGAATCCGGAGGAGTAATGATCAATTTTCGCAAAGAGACAATTCCCACCAGCCTTTGTTGATCATCGATTACATAGATATAAAAAATCATTTCCACATGCTCTGCCGCTCTCAGTAGATCCAGCGCTTTTTGCACTGTGGTACTCTCCGGGAGAGCGAAAAAGTCCTTGGTCATGATCCCCCCGGCTGTGTCTTTTTCGTATTTAAGGAGCTTTTCCACCTCTTGAGAGTAGCGGGGGCCAAGGGATTCTAATATACTTTGGGCCACGTCTTGAGGCATATCCCCGATGATATCGGCAACATCCTCATGGGCCATTTCCTTCAATAATTCAGAAATCGAAGCAGAACTCATATGCTCGAGCATTTCCGAACGAGTCATGGCATCGAGTTCACTAAAAACTTTGGCAATTTGCTCTTTATCCGTGAGTAAATCAAAAAGGTATATTCTCTCAGAGGGGCTCAGATGCTTAAGCAATTCGGCAATATCTGCAGGATGGAGTTTGGCCAGCATTTTGCCTAAGTTTGTATGAGCGTCCTTTCGGATAAATTTGCGTGTAGCATCAAGTAGTACATTTAGTTTAGGTATCATAACACCAATTTTTTTTCGGGTATTGTGGGGGGACTTAATATCCAAGCTCTTTTAGCACCCTATCATTATCGGGCCAATCCTTGCTCACTTTTACCCATAATTCAAGGAATACTTTTCTATTAATTGATTTTTCTATATCCATCCTGGCTTGTTGGCCTATATTTTTTAACATGCTCCCTTGTTTGCCTATGATAATCTCCTTTTGCGACTCTCGACGCACTAAAATGGTTGCAGCGATTCTGACTATCGCATCAGGTGGATTCTCTACAAAAGATTCTATGATAACAGCAGTAGAGTATGGTAGCTCCTGTTTGGTTAAGGTGATAATCTTTTCTCTGATAATTTCCGCAGTATAGAAACGTAGTGGCCGGTCAGTCAGCGTATCCTCGGGGTAGTAATGTGGGCCTTGGGGTAAATAATGAGTAATGGTGGGAATTAGTTTGGTGACATTTTCCCCGCAAAGAGCGCAGATGGGAAAAGTCTCTTTAAAGGGCAATAGGGAGTTATATTTTTCTATGAGGGGTAATAGTTGCTTTTTTTCAATTAAATCTATTTTATTTATCAATAAGAGAATAGGGCATTTCATTTTTTTTAATAAAGGAAATATGTCTTCTTGCTCATCTGCGGGAAAGGGGTTTGAGGCATTTATTACAAACAGGATAAGATCAGCTTCTGTAAGCGCTTGCCTGGCCTGCCGGACCATTTTTTTATTTAGCTTTGACTTGCCTTTATCTTTATGAATACCGGGAGTATCAAGAAAAATCATTTGATTTTCCTTTTCTGTACGTATCCCTATTATCTTATCTCTTGTTGTTTGGGGTTTATCGGTGACAATGGCGAGTTTTTCGCCTACTAGCAGATTAAGAATAGTGGACTTGCCAACATTTGGGCAGCCAATTATTGAAATGTAACCAGATTTTGTCGAGTAATCCTTGTTCATCTGTCAACCCGGAGGAAGCCTTTAAAAAGTGGTTTATAACTACACGCGGTTGAATAATATTATAATGTATCTGTTGATTTAAAAATTGATTTAAAAAAAAAGTATTAATCATTCGGCTGAAAAAGCCTGTTTCCTTATTGTCTAGATTAAAAAAAAAGCTTATTCATAATGGTCAAAACGCTAGAGAGGTTAACACAGATTCAATTAAATTTCAATATAACTTTTTAACTTTATGGCCACCTATTCTTTATGGCTACATATTGCCTTCTAAAGTTTTGTCACCGATAGAAGTAATTGAAGTATCCGATAAAAAAGTAAAGATTTTTCTGAAGTAAATTGCCGGTGAAGTGTGGCTGAATGAAAGGTAATTAGTATGCAGTTGGGTGGGATTTTTCAATATTTACCTGTGGGGATGTTTTATGAACAGCAGTTGATGGTTCCCTTGTGGCAAATTATTTTCTACACGATTATTATTACTTTTTGTTTACTCTTAAGAAGATATCGCCTTGGACTCTCTGTTTCTTTTATTTTTTGTTTTTATTGGGGATTTATTGCCAACCAGTCTCTTTTTATTAAAAGTTGGGATAGTATCAACCGATTCTCCTGGGTATTTATTTTTTACGTGGCCAGTGGTTTTATCGTAATCACTCTTTCTATTGTTTCTTTTTTTCTTTCCGATTAAATCTTTGACGCCACCTACCCACTAAAACAATCGAGAAACGATCGTACCTTATGAAGGGTTTCTTCATATTCCAGAAGGGGATCTGAATCGATCACTACACCACCTCCCGCATTGAACTGGAACCTTTCCCCTTGTTTGAGAATGGTCCGGATAGGAATATTAAAATCGGAAATTTCATTGAACCCGAAATATCCAATAGTCCCGCAATATATATCACGTCTGCATTTTTCTAATTCATGGATAATTTCCATAGATCGAATCTTCGGCGTACCTGTAATTGACCCGCCGGGAAAGCAAGCTAAAAGACAATTAAGATGGTCTACTGTAAGCCTTAATCGCCCGCTGACAGTCGAGACTAAATGAAAGACCGTGGCATATTTTTCCAATTGGAATAGGGTATCTACTCGGATGCTCTTGTATTCACAAACTTTTCCAAGGTCATTTCGTTCCATGTCCACTACCATCAGCAGTTCGGCCCTATCTTTTTCGCTGTGATATAAAATGGAAGACTGTTGTTGATCTTCATATTCATTTGTCCCCCGAGGGCGTGTGCCTTTGATGGGGCGGGTTTGAACATCCCGTCCTTCCATTCGCAGGAATCGTTCCATAGAAAAACAGATGATTTCCCTTTGCCCAAATCGAAGGTATCCCCCATAGGGCACCTTATTTATTTTTCGTATCCTCTGGTATAAGTCGTACCCTTTCTCTTTTGTGCTGCCGCTAAATTGCTGCGAGAGGTTTACCTGGTAAACATCTCCTTGAGCAATATAGTTTTTGATTGTTTGCACTGCCCTTTTGTAAGTAGTGGGGGTAAAATTAGAGGAAAGAGGAATAGTGGAGGGAATAGGGGGCGGTTCCTTTATGATATTTTGATTTGGATACGTATTTTCAAGAGTATGATGAATTTGTTTTTCCTGAATTTCGTCAAGAAGGGATTGAAGGTAGCAAAGCCTTTGCTGCGCCCTCTGGTTTTGTCTGTCTCCTTTAAAGGGAAATCCTGTTGAAACCAGCATTATTTTTTTTTGATGAAGGTCAAAAATAATCAATATATCGTAAAATCCCCATTCCATATCCGGCCAATTGTTTCTGTTTTGTGACAGGGGAAGTTTGGCCTCCAGGGATGCGCCAAGGTCATAGGAAATATAGCCTATAGAGGCCCCGACAGGAAATGGGTAAGAGGTCAATTCGGGGAATTGAAATCTATCTAATAATTTGCTTAATACAAAAAAGGGATCATTTGCTCCCTGAAAATGAGAGAAAAAGGCATCTTCATAATTCAAAGGGGATGAGAGAGAGACTTTGCCTTTTTCATAAATAAAAGTCAGAAATGGTTCTATGGCGATAATTGAGTATCTTCCACTATTATTTTTATGGTTGCTGCTGTCAAGAAAAGCAAATGCAGGTTGATC
>JAUWIR010000366.1 GCA_030605265.1 Pseudomonadota bacterium
CCTCGTTATAACTCCTAACTGAATAAGGTGAAGTTCTGTAAAAAACAGCTTCGTAATTTATAATATCTCCCATATCTGTTGTTAGCCATGGGGCATCGTGATGTGAATAATCACTTAATGAAAATTAACCAAAACATTAACCATGAGGATTTTTTGAATTTTCAAATTCCCCGAAAAACTTAATGCCGAAGGGGGGACTCGAACCCCCACGAAGCTACGCCTCACTAGACCCTGAATCTAGCGCGTCTGCCAATTCCGCCACTTCGGCATATTTAGCGAATGAATAGGCACATTTTTATCATTCTTTATTTCTTTTGTCAATAAATCAATGGTAATATTATCTATAACTTTGATGATAATTAACAAATTGCTAGGCTGCGTTGTAATAAATTGTTACACTCCTGTTACACGCCCTCCGAATAACCTTAAAATACTATATTTGTGTTTTTATTCGTCGAAATTACTGAGGCATTAATAGTAAAGGGTAATTAAAGGTAAAGGAAAGGAACCCCTCGTCTATTAAAAAAAAGACGAGGGGGAGAAAAATTTTAATTAATCTTATTTTTTTCCAAAGCAATGTTATAGAGGTTAATATATTCTTTGGCTGAAGATTCCCAGGAATGGTCTTCCTTCATTGCATTTTGGACTATCTTATTCCATTGAGTCGGATCTTGAAATAAGGAAACGGCACTTTTTACGCTCTCAATTAATTTTTGTGCGGAATACTCGCTAAATTTAAATCCATTCCCTTTGCCGGTTTTGGGGTTATATCCTTGAATTGTATCATCAAGTCCCCCGGTGGCCCGCACTATGGGGATAGTTCCGTATTTAAGGCTATAGATTTGATTAAGTCCGCAAGGTTCATATTTTGACGGCATCAAGAACATGTCACTGCCGGCTTCAATCTTATGAGCAATCTTATTATCAAAAGCAATAAGGACCTTGAGCTTTTTGGAATACTCTTTATTTAAAGCGGTGAAAAGGTCATGATATTTTTGTTCCCCAGTACCTAAAATGACCATTACCAAATTTTGTTTCATTAATTCAGGTAAAGCTTCCGCTAAAATGTCAAAACCCTTTTGATCAGCAAATCGGGAAATCATTCCGATAATAGGGACATCTTTTGCCGCCTTTAATCCAAACTCTTTTAGTAAATCTTCTCTGCAGGTTTTCTTTCCTTCCGAAGTCTTCCCATTAGTGGAATAGGTCTTTTTAATAAATTTATCGTTTTCCGGGCTCCATACTTCATAATCAACACCATTGACTATCCCATAGAGATCTTTTTTCCGATACTGCAATACCCCTTCCATTCCCAACCCAAATTCCGGTGTTTGGATTTCTCGGCTATACCCTTTACTTACAGTAGATAATACATCTGAAAACATGAGGCCGGATTTGAGAAAACTAATATCTCCATAATATTCAATTCCATTAATATTGAAAATTTCCCATGGTAAATTGGTCATGGGCATATCAAGGGCCCAAAATTTACCTTGATAGCCTAAATTATGAACAGTGAATATAGTGGAGGTGTTTTTAAAAAATTCATCCTTAGCATAAAGTGTTTTTAAATATGCCGGGACTAACCCGGTTTGCCAATCATTGCAATGGATAACATCTGGTGTAAAGTCTAATTTTTTTAACATTTCCAGGATTGAGCGGCTGAAAAAAATAAATCGCTCGGCATTATCCGGATAATCTCCTTGGGGTGTAGAATAAAGATATTCACGATCATAGTATTGATCTTGTTTGATGAGATAGGTAGGGACTTTATCGGCAAGGACAGTTGAGAGGACAGTTCCCTGTTGTTTCCGGTCAGCTATGGGCACTTCCAGAGATGAGATTTCCTCTTTTACATTAAGGTTTTGTTTTTTGCTCATAGAATAATAAGGAACTTCTAACCTTACTTCATGGCCAAGAGATTTTAGCGCTTTTGGTAAAGCCCCGGCAACATCGGCTAACCCTCCGGTTTTTGAAAATGGAATGGCTTCTGAAGAAGCTATAAGGATTTTTAAATTCTTAGACATACAAGGCCTCCTTTATTTTTCTTTTACGACCCACCTTGAATACATTAAAAAATAGTAAACATTTTTTTATTTTATTATGCTGGGATATCAATTTAAATATAATCGGCGCATACGAAGATATATAATTGCTTATTGTAATGAAAATTTTAAAAGCAATCAAGGGTTGAAAAATAAGGTGTAAAAATTAATAACAGTCCCCTGTTTCTAATTATATTTTTCGGAAAATTAGATTGGATCATCGGAAAAATAATTTTTTTTATATAAATTTTTGAGTTAACACTTTTTCCGACACTGATTACTTAGGAGTATTTTGTATTCCAAAACACATTAAAAATACCCAATAATTTACGTTAAACACTTCCATTTCATTGACCTGCCTTTAGATGAATGGTAAAATCTCCTGAAATAATTTGTTGATCTGCTGACTTGCTATGAAAATAATAAAGGATACTATCTTGAATGATCAAAAAGGAATGATTGTACTTGAGGACGGCACAGTTTATCAGGGGCGTTCATTTGGGTATATGGGGGAACAAGTAGGCGAACTTGTTTTTAATACAGGGATGACGGGATATCAGGAGATATTAACTGATCCTTCTTACAAAGGACAGATTGTAGTCATGACCTACCCGTTAATTGGGAATTATGGAATTAACTCCTTAGATAGAGAATCCCTAAACCCTCAAGTAAGCGGATTTGTGGTGAAGGAGAACAGTCCCCTTGCGAGCAATTGGCGTTCTGAGAATTCTCTGTCTGCTTACCTGAAGGAACATAAAATTATTGCTATTGAAGGGGTGGACACCCGAGCCATCACCAAACATCTACGTAAAAAAGGGGCCATGAAAGCGATTCTTTCTACAAAAACAGAATCTATAGCTTCCCTTTTAGCCAAAGTGAAGGCAGCCCCTAATATTATTGGTCTTGATTTAGTGAAAACAGTAACTTGTCAAAAAAATTATTGTTTTCAAGAAGGGCTAGAAGAGGATAAAAAATTCTTCAACAACTGGTATAATTATCATTCTTTTCCTCAGGGAGAGCGCCATCTTCAAAATGAATATAAAATAATAGCCATTGATTTTGGAGTGAAAAGAAATATTCTTCGCTCTTTAAGATCAATGGGGTGTCAAGTTACCGTAGTCCCTGCGCATATGCCTGCAGAAGAAATTTTATCGCAAAAACCTCATGGAGTATTTCTCTCTAATGGCCCGGGGGATCCTTCAGCTGTTCCTTATGCTGTGGAAACCGTAAAAAAACTGCTGAGCAAACTTCCAATATTCGGTATTTGTTTTGGGCATCAAATTGTGGGATTGGCTCTGGGTGGGAAGACCTTTAAATTAAAATTTGGCCACCGAGGGTGCAATCATCCTGTAAAAAATTTGTTGACAGGGCAAGTTGAGATTACCTCTCAAAATCATGGTTTTTGTGTAGATCCTGATTCCTTTGATGTTCAAGATATTGAAGTTACGCACATAAATTTAAATGATCAAACCTTAGAGGGCCTAAGACACAAAAGATGGCCGCTGTTTTCCCTGCAGTATCACCCGGAGGCCTCTCCTGGTCCCCATGATTCCCATAATTTATTTCGACAATTTTTAGAAATGATTAAACAATATTATAAGGACTAAATAGTAATATGCCTAAAAGAGGTGATATTCATAAAATATTAATTATTGGTTCCGGCCCCATAGTTATCGGACAGGCGTGTGAGTTTGATTACTCCGGGACTCAAGCATGTAAGGCATTAAAAGAAGAAGGCTTTTGTGTAGTTTTGCTTAATAGTAATCCTGCTACCATTATGACGGACCCTGAAATTGTCGATAGAACATATATTGAACCTATTACTCCCAAAGTTCTAGAAAAAATAATACATTTAGAGCGACCGGACTCTCTTTTGCCCACACTGGGAGGGCAAACTTCACTGAACCTAGCTGTTAAGGCCCATGAAATGGGTATCCTTGATAAATATCAGGTGAAAATGATCGGTGCTGATTATCAAGCCATAAAAATGGCTGAGGAGCGGGACCAATTTAAAAGCGCCATGCTGGAAATTGGCTTGGAAGTACCCAGAAGCTTTCTGGCTCACAGTTTAAAGGAAGCTCTAGGAATACTTGAGCATATTCCCTTCCCTTTGATTATTCGGCCCAGCTTTACTTTAGGCGGCTCTGGCGGGGGCATTGCTTACAATCGAGAAGAATTTGAGAAACAGGTGGCTTGCGGATTGGAATTGAGTATGACTACCGAAGTATTAATAGAGGAATCAGTGCTTGGGTGGAAGGAATTTGAATTGGAGGTAATGCGGGACCGGAATGATACGGTGGTCATTGTGTGCTCTATTGAGAACCTTGACCCTATGGGTATTCATACTGGGGACAGTATTACTGTGGCGCCGGCCCAAACGCTCACAGATAAAGAATATCAAAGAATGCGGGATGCAGCTATTCGGGTGATCAGAAAAATCGGAGTGGAAACAGGGGGGTCTAACGTACAATTTGCCGTGGATCCAAAGGATGGGCGCATGGTCATCATTGAAATGAACCCCCGGGTCTCTAGAAGTTCAGCTTTAGCCTCTAAAGCCACAGGGTTCCCCATAGCCAAAATTGCCGCTAAATTAGCTGTTGGCTATACCTTAGATGAAATCCCCAATGATATCACCAAAAAAACACCAGCTTGCTTTGAGCCTACTATTGATTATTGTGTAGTAAAAATTCCAAGATTTACTTTTGAAAAATTTCCCGCTGCTCAAAATACCTTGGGGATTTCCATGAAATCCGTGGGCGAAGTTATGGCCATTGGTAGGACTTTTAAAGAGGCCCTCCAAAAAGGATTACGCTCCTTGGAAATTGGCTGCTTTGGATTGGGGGCTGATGAAAAGCCCTCGAATGAAAACTTGGAAGTGAATTCAATCAAAGAGTATATAGAAAAACAAGCTGAAAAATTTTCTAAAGAAGAAATAATGAAAATTCGTTATAATTTGGCCCTTCCTCACTCTGCAAGAATATTTGATGTACGGAAAGCTTTTTTAGCCGGGCTGAATATTGAACAAATACACCGGATAACCAATATTGATCCATGGTTTTTAGCGAATATAGGCCAGATTGTTAACCTGGAAATTGAAATGCTCCTTAATAGAAAGGGCATGAAGAAGGACCTCAAAGAAAA
>JAUWIR010000115.1 GCA_030605265.1 Pseudomonadota bacterium
ATTCATGAGAAAAGCGATATTCTTGGTGTGATCATCCTGATTGCGGGCAATCACATTAAAGACCATGCGCCGATATTGTTGTATGGCCTCGGCTTTACTTAACCGCAATTTACGCATAACGAAAAAAGCCTGTTCATAACTATAAGCGCCGGCCATATTAAAATCATAATGCGCCAAACCGCAGAGAGACTGCAAATGCATTTTTTTACCATTTTGACGGTCAAACCGTTTGGTGAGAAAGTGCGCCCGCCCGTTTTCCTCCAGCAAACGACACTCAGTCATCTCAATACCGGCTGCCTTAGCCATCAAATAATAGGCGTACTCAATGCGTCCATATCCTTTCGGTTCTCCGAGCTCAAGGTCATCAACACCATCAAATTTTATTAACCAATAATCATACCCATTAGGGACCTCGGTTTGCCCAGATATCACCTTATTTTTCTTATCCATGGCTATGACGGCTTTTGGGCGCGCGCCCCCGGCTGAAGTCCCGACGCGCAAGATATCCATAATAGCTTCATCGTTTTCCTTCTTGTTTGCACCGATCTCAACATCAAGCGCTAAGCGTTCAGACATAACCTTCTGCGCCAGATCAACAAGTTCTGCAATTTCAACAGGAACGGAACTGTCTAATCGCCGGTTTATGGGTGGTGAGAATTCCAATGCCCCCATGCCGCGTCTTCCAATGTAACAAAGCCGTTCAATCGGACTAAAACTGCCAACATCACGCCCATTTCGTGCCAGCCATGCATCAATAATGCTATTGCCGAATTTATCCGGAAGGGAGTCGGAAAGCAAGCCGGGCAGCCCCCAAAAGGTCTCTGTAATTAATCTTGGGAATGAGAAAACAGTATTACCCTTTCCGGTTTCATCTAATCCCATTTGTAAAGGAGAAATATCGAGTCCTTTTTTTAAGAAAGAGGGATCATATTCGAAAACACCGTAGTCGCGATCATCCAACCATGAGACCGCCCCCACCAGATCGCCCCAAAGCTTGACGATTGCGGTGTCAACCTTCCTAATTACCATTCAGGGGCCCCCTTTGCGGTATCTTTACCCTTTGTGCCGGATGCTCTTTGACGTTTCTTGCCCTGTTGTTTGGCCATCTGTAAGGGACTGATGGTGACTTCCGGGATAAAGCCGTCTAATGCCTCCAGCGCGCCTAACTCTCTGAGCACTGCAATGAGGCTGGATACCTTTCCTTCCCCTGATTCAAGGGCCTTAATTACATTAAGCGATAAAGTGGCAGCTTCCGATAACTGCTGCTGCGTAAGGTTTTTGTGCAGACGCAGCGCCTTGATACGGCTGCCGATCTCAGCCCCGATTCCTTTATCCGTCATTGAATAAAAATCCATAACAGCTCCAAATTATTCTATTAGCAGAATATTTAATTATAAAAGTCTTAATAAAGTCCATTATAGACAAATAATATGAAATGTCAAGATTTAATTGCATAAAAGCTTTAAATGAGTCTATTAATGATTAATACACCATATAATAGCCTTATTTTAAACTTTTGTTTAGATGTTATGCCTATGGCAAATTTGGTCAGGTGGGTAACATCAAAAATAATGGTATTGTATTATTTCCGATTCGAATATTAAAGATACCGTTTGTCTTCCATTTTCCATCAGTGTCCAAATATTTTATGACAATGTTGACTAGGTCTTTCATATATTTAGCCACATCCAAATGAAGAGAATATGGTCATAGTAATTCAATTATTGATGCAAAAGCTATAGTAGCTTTCTTTATTGAAAATGCCGAATTTACCTGAATGAAGATTGAGAAAATTTATCTCCACCAAGGACACGAAGCGCACGAAGGTTTATTTTTTTTCTTGGTGACCTTAGTGATCTTCGTGGTGAAAATAAAGGTGTATAAGGTTTATATAATAAATGAAAATACCCTTTGAATTCGGACATACCTGTATGAATAATTTTGTTGTTCTCGATTTTAGGGGCAAAGGGTCCCCATCCATGGAGACATTATCTGATTTGGGGAAAAAGTTTTGTATGACCACCTTGGCGGATAATTTGCTGGTTTTACAGGTCTCCGAAATAGCTGATGCACGTCTCCGTATCATGGGTGGGGATGGGCGTGAAGCTGATTTTTGCGGTAATGGAGTTACCTATTTTTCAGCAAAAATTGGGCAGGAAAGAGGGATTGATGAGGTGCGTATTGAAAGCGCCAGTGGGGTGAAAACAGCCAAAAAGTATCATGAAAGATGGAAGATAGAAATTGGGAAAGCTATTTTGTTAAAGGATGTAGCAGCCAAGATTCCTAGCTCAGCGCTGAAAGGTGAATCCATATTCGGTCTTATCAGGGCCGGCGAACCCCATCTGGTAGTAACTACTCCCGAGAGTTATAATGAATTCCACTTATCCAGAGAAAAATTTGAGGATTATTGCCGTCCTTTACGAGATATTACTGATATTGAGGGGGGTGTGAGCATTACCATGGTATTTAAGGCTAAAAATAATATGATTTGTATTCGTACCTTTGAACGTGGGGCAAATAGGCAAACCCTGTCTTGCGGCACTGGTTCAGTTTCAGCAGCTGCTGCTTTATATGGACCTTCTTCTTTAGAGAATATTTTCGAGGTATTTTCTCCGGGAGGAAGTCATAAGGTTATTTTCGATGAGAATAAATGGTATCTCATGGCACATCCACAGAGAATAGGATCAGGATATTTAGAAGAGTCAACTATCAAGGTGCCCCTTGATAGTCTTTTAGCCTATGGAGCTTAGAGGTTCAGGGTTTAAAGGTTCAGAGTTCGGAGTTCAAAGGTTCAGAGTTAACTTTGTTCTACCTTGCAGCAGGTAGGCGTTTATAGGGTAGGCATTTGTAAAGGGTTACATAAAAAGAGAGGAAAGAACATGGGAGAGCATATTTTTTCTTATCCTTCTCCTGTCCCTTTTTCCTCAAAGTATATTCAAATCAATCAGAGAATCCCTGCATCAGATGGAATTGAATTATTGGCTGATCTTTATATCCCCGGTGGGATACAACCCCCCTTTCCGGCAGTGATTGAAATAACCCCCTATGGCGGCCGGTTTTTATCAAGAATAGGAGAAATCTACGCTACCAGAGGGTATTTATTTTTAGCTGTTGATGCACGGGGGCGGTATCGATCGTCAGGAAACTGGGACCCCCTCACCTATGATCAAAAAGATGGACATAGGGTAATCAAATGGATGGCTGATCATAAACTGTGCAATAAAAGAATCGGTACGAGGGGCCATTCCTACAGTGGATATAGTCAAATCTTAACAGCTATTAATGCGCCAAAAGAGCTGCAGGCTATGGTAGTAGGGTTTGCTCCGGGCGACCCTTTCGATAATGTCCCTTTTCAAGGAGGGGCCTATGATTTAACCGATTTTTTCTGGCTTTTGGGGATGACTGGAAGGACCTGCCCGGAGGATGATTGGGATGATGAGTTCGATACCATAAACCCGGAGAATAAAATAATAAATCAGAAGGAATCACAGCTTAGGGACAGAAATGCATTATTTAAAAAAGCTTTTCTGTCTCGCCCTTTCAAAGATCTTGATCTGCGTTTTGGTGTTCGCCAGGATATTTTTCGAGAATGGCTTCAGCATTGGAGGTTTGATGAGTTTTGGAGGGCACGCTCCATTGGAAATAGAATAGCGGAAACATCAGTACCCACCCTTCACATTACCGGCTGGTGGGACTCTAATGGTCGTGGGGCAACCTCATTTTATAAAGGGATGCGTCAAAGGGCAGTATCAAATTTTGCTAAAGAGGGACAACGACTTTTAATCGGGGCTTGGGAGCATGATTTGATAGCCCCTGATTGTCAGGGCCTTCCCTTAGAAGATGCGCAGCAAATTGAGCGAGCAGCTTGCCGTGATCCTCTCAATGATGAATTGTCCTGGTTTGATAAATATCTTAAGGATGGTAACTCTTTATCCTGTCTTGATTACCGGGTTACCCTGTTTATAACAGGGCTTTATCAGTGGATGGATTTTAAAGACTGGCCCCCGCCTGAAACAAAATCTCTTCACTGTTATTTACAAGCAGGTCCCAATAGATCAACAGGGGGATTGTCTCAGAAGTTTTTCACAGAGGGGACTTCATCTTCAACTTACCTATTTGATCCTGAAGACCCGACTCCTTATGCTCCAAAAAACATAGATGGAGAAAGGGCCCTTTTTGATGATACTTTAATTGAGGAAGAAAGAGAGGATTTACTTATTTTTGACACTGAGATACTCTATTCACCTCTTCTATTGATTGGGGAGGTATCACTTTTGCTTTATGCACAAAGCGATGTGTGTGATTTTGATTTATATGCAAAACTGTTGGATGTTTATCCTGAGGGAAAGGCCATTTTTTTAACTGATGGTATTATCAGGGCCCGCTTCAGGGAGGGGTGGGACCAGCCTAAATTAATGAACCCTGAAGAGATTAATCTTTTTACCATTGATTTGTGGCACCTAGGTCACATGATGCGAAAAGGTCATAGAATACGATGCACAGTGTCCTCTGGGGCCCTGGGACGATTTGATATAAACCCATGCACGGGAGGTGATTTGGCTGAAGAAACGAAATCATCGAAAGCCAAGGTTACTATATTTCATAACCAAAAATATCCCTCAAGCCTTGTTTTGCCGGTATGGAGGGGGAAAGAACCAGAAGAATTTTAACATGTGCAATTAGATTAAAACTGGTATTTTATGACTTTTTATGTTTTTACCATGAAGAGCTTGAAGAAGAGCATGGAGCACATGAGGAAATAAGAAAACCTTCATGCTCTTCATGTCCTTCATGGTGAATTAAAAAAATGTAAACTGACAGGGTGAAAATTTTAGATGAATTGGAAACAAGCAAATAAAGAAATATTCTGGCCGACTCAGGAAGAAAGGGGCTTACTGGGCCGCTTTTACCTTGCCGGCGGATTAAGTGAGATGTTGAATGTAATTCACCCCTTTGAATTTATTTATCTATTTTTGATTATGGAGCGTCCTGAATGGGCGATTATTCCTTTAGTGACTGAAACAGCAGCTGTTTTATTAATGGAAGTCCCCACAGGTGTAGTGGCGGATCGCTGGGGGAGGAAAAGTTCCGTGATTTGTGGAGATCTGGTGAGCGCTCTTTCATGGGCGCTGGTCCCCTTAGCTGCCTCGCTGAGGGGCGCCAATCAGCTTCTGGCGGTGAGCCTGTGTTTTACTTTTGATGGGATCGGACAAACCCTTGTCTCAGGAGCAGAAGAGGCCTGGGTGGTGGATAACCTGAGGAGTGTGGGCAAGGAGGATTTGACTGAGCAATATTTTGCCAGAATTCGTTCTTTTAGTTCACTTGGAGGGGTTTTTGCCGGAAGTTTGTCTATCTTGTTACTGTTTATGACCAAAGTAGACCGAAATATTCTTAACCTTTTGTGGTATATTTCCGCTCTTGGCCAGTTATTAGGGGTGGGGATTGCTGCTATTGGTATACCTGAATATCAAGTTTCCCAAGATAAAGCTGATTTTCCTGAAGAAGAATATTTTGAAGATATAGAGGAATCTTTTAAGGAGAGAATGGTCAAGGGGTTCAAAATCATTGTTCAAGAAAGGTCCCTCTTTTTTTTCTTTTTGGCCTTAGTGGGTATTTCTTTTGCCGGGTCAATTACCAGTGATGCTTTTGAAATTTCTCTTATCACTAAAGGATTGGATGCGCGGGGATTGGCCCCCTTGGATATTGTCAATGATATGCTGGGGATGATTACTCCACTGATTGGCATTGCTATGGCGAAAATTTTTGGTATTACTCGTAGTCTGGTGTTTTTTATAATCCTTCCGGCAGTTTCAGTGGGCATATTTTTTCTACAACCTAAATTAATGGCTGTGGTGGGATTATTCCTTTTTTTTAATATTTTCGATGATTTCTGGGACCCGGTGGCGGATGCGCGCTTGCATGAAATGATTCCTTCTAGGTATCGGGCTACTATTGGCTCAATAGTCAATCAGGTATCTGAATCGGCTGGTTTATGCGGTCTTGGAATATTCGCCCTTCTCCTTAAAGGACAAAGCTCAGCCCTCCAGAGGGCAACACCGAAGTTACCGGAAGCCTTTTCAGGAAGAAGGGGAGCATTGCCGCGGATGCCAAACGGCGTATTGGGATTACCTATATCGGATTTTGCCTTGGTAATTTTTACCCTTAGCAGCCTTATTGCCGTGCCCTTTCTTGTAGTAAGTTATCGCAAGCGATCGGAGGAGAAAAGATGAAATACAGGGAAATAGGGTAATGTTATATAAAGATAAATGGCAACCTTCACTTGTCGGTTTACACTTTCTTTTTAAAAAAATTACCACAGAGACACGGAGACACGGAGTTTTTATAGTTTTTCTCTGTGACTCTGTGTCTCTGTGTCTCTGTGGTGAAAAATATTTAAAAAAGTGTCAACTACTTTTGGGCATAAATGAAGGAAATATCCTCTGTGTACCGCAAATAGCTTAAGGAGAAAAGGTGAAACTTGTTTCAGAAAAAAATATAGAAAAAACCATAGTCACCTCAGCCAACAGTTTACAAGGTGAGCGCTTGCTGCAGGTAAAAAGGGGATTAGATGAAAAGCTGAATATCTACAATCCTGGTGAACTTTTAAGTTGGTGGGTCTGTGAGGATGCCTTTGAGTTGCCTGAGAGAACAATTAGCCAACTTCAAAGAGGGGGGAAAGCCCTGGTACATTTTTTTTCAACAGCCAATAACCTCTTTTATGAAAATACAAAGATTCAAAAAAGATTAGAAAAAACAATTACCCCAAACTACCGCTTGCTTAATTTTGCCCAAAAAGAGGCCCTTCCTTTTCTTATTCGACCTGATGTAGTTTTGGACAAGGATTGGAGACCCAAATTTGTTGAACTGGAAATATCAGTGGGGTCTCGGGCTGATACAGCCATAATGGCCGAGCAATACGGCCTTGATCCCGAAAAAGGCCTTGTTCGAGTGTATGCAAATTTTATTAAAAGACGATGGCCGAATAAGACCTTGGTCTTGATCACGGCCCCGCACTCTTTTTTCTTGGATCTTCCTGACGATGCCAATGCTTTTGCTTCCATGCTGAAACAAGAGGGTTTGAAGGTGGTGGTAATTACTGAAGAAAACCTTCCCTATCTTCATTTTGACGGCCGGGACCTTCTCCTTTGTCAAAGGTCGGGCGCCCCTATTACCATATCCCTCATGGATCGTTTTATTGATCTTTATGAGATTGCCGAATTTCATCATCCCGGTATGGCCCCTCTTTTTGAAGCTTACATACGAGGCGCTGTAGAGGATATCAATACGTGTAAACAATTCCTGGATGAAAAGGAATGGATGGCCCTCTTTTGGGAGCAGGAATGGCAGGAAATGTGGCAAAAAGCATTAGGGGAAGAAGATTATACACTTTTGCGCACCATGATCCCTCGTACCTGGCGCATTCACCCTGAGACAATTATGGAACTTCCCTCAAGAGAAAAAATTTCAGTTACTCAGGTTGGCGACCTTCCCAAGATCGTCAGTTTGTTATCAAGGAAAGCGGGACTTCCACGACCTCCTCAGGTGCCCAATCACTTAGAGTGCTCTCTGAGATAGGTAACGAAGAGGTCCATAGTTTACTTTCCAAACTAATTATGAGTAAAGTCCCTTACATTATTCAGGAAGTTGTTGACTCACCTCGCATCTCCTTCACAGCCATTGATCCTGATAGCGACAAGCTTATTACCCAAAAGGGTGCGCGAATAAAATTAAGTGTTTTTTATCTTGACGGTGTCATGACCGATCTGCGCTTTGTTGCCAGTAACGCTCAATTAGCTGTAAATGATCAGGATTATGTTGTCAGCGTTATCCGCTATTAAGAAGTTTGTAAAATATTTTTCTGTTGGATATAACTCGTAGAAGGATTTTATTTATTAACCCTCTTTAATTCGGCTCATCAGCTCATCGGCTTATCGGCTCATCAGCTTATCAGCTTAACAGCTGTATTATTAACAGCTGTATTTAATATGCCCACCAGGGTAAAACATGAATGACAAATTCAATTGTGGCAGCGCCCCCTCTGATGTCATAGGCGGTAATCTGAACGGAGTAATATCCGGGATACTGTGACTGGAAGGTATAAATGCCATTTTCATCAACAGATCCGGTATTACATGACCAGTACAGAATATCGCCGTCAGGATCAACAAAATCCATCTCATCGACAACGAAAAGTTGTCCAACCCTGATTATTTGTAAGGAATCAATTTCCCCTAAAATTATAGGAGAATGATTGTCCCCTATATCTCTACGGTGGCAAAGAATGGATATTTCGCCAATTATAGATAGGCCGCGTGGATCTTTAACTTTAATGGTGCAATGCAGAATGCCTTGGCGGGCAGGAGTGAAGGCAATGAGCCCTGAAGTGGGATGACGCTTTCCTGAAACGGTCCCGCCTGATAAAAAGATCCACTTAAAGTACAACTATAAGTCAAATTAAACATATCCTGCAAATCATGATCAATGGCCAGTACCTGGTAAATATTTACTCCCTTTTCCAAATCCGGAGGCTCATTTATGTAAAAAACCTGATCTTCCAAATCATCGAACCTTGGCCAATAATTGGTTACAGGATAATTAACCACGGACACAGGAAATGTTTCTTTATCTATGGCCAATCCGTCAAATACTTGACAGGTTATAATGATGTCTTCATGGACTTTTTCAAGTGCCGGATTAAGGGACCTCACATTTGGAAATATTTCATGTCCGCTGTTATATAAAGCAACAGCTAAGACATACATCGGATTGGTCATTGATCGTAAATAAACGGCCCCATCATCCTCATCACCATCTGTTCCATCAGGCAAATTAGGAATAATCACTCCATCTTCCTGGAGTAAGTATGGTGGAAAAAGATTCGTCTTATTTTGACTGAAGGGCCACGTCCCGCCAGTGTCTTGATCATTTTTCCCTTCCGGCACACAAGAGACGGATTTGGCATTTAAAAAATCCCAAGGACCCAGACTATCGCCAACAGTAAACTGGAAGCTTAAATGAGCAGCATCAACATCAATTATCCCGTCAAGGTCGTCAGGATCATTGGATTTAATTACAACTGCGTCCATGTGGGCGGCATCAGCAATATGTAAATCCTGCAAGCTGCCGCTTTCACAGGAAGGATCGAAGGTTGCTTTTGTCTCAACCCCGTGCACTTGCCCAATGATATTGGCAAATTCATACCCTCCCTGATTATTGACCAATAGTCTTATTCCAAGATCATGGTCCTCGGCCATTACCCAAAAAGTCCTCATTACATTCCAAATCTGCCCATAGATGGGGCCGATCCTGAATAAATGAGGCGCTGAATTATTCTCAATTGAAGGATGGGGCCGCCTGAACATGATATCATCCATTCTGTATTCGTTGCCGGTTATCCTTACCGAATTGATGGATGTTCTGTCTGTAGGTTTAATACTGCTTGCCGGATCATGGGCTGCGCTTTCAAGATCTATAAGGGTGGCATATTGATTGGCTTTCCGGATTATCTTTTCTAAATCAGCGCTAAGAAAACACCAGGGGTAACCGGCCAAATTCCCCAGGGCGACTTCCACTGTATAGGTCTCCTCCCGGCTGTCAAAATGGAGGCTGTTTTCCTTTACGCTATCCTCAAAGGTTTCATGGCCGGCGGAAAATTCTATCGGCCGCATGATAATATTTACCTGGTAACTTTGGTCATTCAATTTATTTAACACTGTGCAATTGATGGTGATACTAAAGGTTTCCCAATCCTTAAAAAAAAGAGGATATCTTATCTTGCAGGAAAACTCGCAGAAATCACCCCAAATGGGGGCGGGATCATCAGAACCTTCAAAATCAATCCATCTGCAATCTTTATAG
>JAUWIR010000318.1 GCA_030605265.1 Pseudomonadota bacterium
AATTGTTGGTAAATTTTTTCATGATAATATTATGAATAATACGATTATTTTAAAATCTAAGACGAATTATTAAATACGCAATTAGTTAATTACTTTTTGGGAAAAAGTTAATTATAGAGATCGAATAATTTGACTAAAAAATGATATTTGTAAGTAATGATATTTGTAAGTAACGTAGGGGGCTATCATTAAAAAAAAGAAAATTATTTTGCTCGGGTCTACCGGGTCAATTGGAATCAATGCCTTGGATGTTATCAGCCGATATAAGGACCTATATGAAATAGTAGGTTTGGCGGCAGGATCTAATATAGATAGACTAATTCAACAGATAAAACTGTTCCGACCCAAAATAGTTTCAATCCGTAATCCTGAGCAAAGACAAATGCTGCAAAAGGAAATAAACCCTTTAAAGTGCGAGGTAGTTGCCGGCCTTGAAGGATTGACTCAAGTTGCTAAATATGATGATGGTGATCTTTTAATTTCTGCCGTCTCAGGAGCTGATGGACTAATTCCAACATATGAAGCAATCCTTTCCGGAAAAAATATTGCTCTGGCCAATAAAGAAACCTTGGTCATGGCTGGGGAAATAATTATAAATAAAGCTAAAGAAAAGGGAGTCCAAATTCTCCCTATAGATAGTGAACATTCCGCTATCTTTCAATGTTTACAAGGGCGCGATAGTAAAGAGATTAAAAAAATCAAATTAACTGCCTCAGGAGGGCCTTTTTTCTTTACTCCTTATGAAGAATTTCCTATGATAGATTATCATAAGGCTTTGGAACATCCAACTTGGAGGATGGGGGAAAAAGTGAGCTTAGATTCAGCTACTTTTATGAATAAAGCTCTGGAAGTCATTGAAGCTCATTGGCTCTTTGACTTTCCTATTGAAAAAATCGAGGTGATTATTCATCCTGAAAGTATTATCCACTCAATGGTTGAATTATGCGACGGCAATGTTATCGCTTTACTTTCAACACCGGATATGCGTATCCCAATTTCTTATGCACTCACCTTTCCGGCAAGATTTCCAATTGATCTGCCCTCACTGAATTTATTTAAAATTAAATCTCTTTCCTTCTTTGCTCCGGACCTTAAAAGATTTCCTTGTCTTCGATTAGGATATCAGGCTGCTCACGCGGGAGAATCAATGCCGGCAGTATTAAACGCTGCTAATGAAATTGCCCTTGAGGCTTTCAAACATGGAGTGATCAATTTTCAATATATCCCACAGGTTATTGAAAAAACATTAAATTCTCATAAAGCTATCCCTTTGCATGACATCGATGATGCTCTCAGGGCCGACCAATGGGCTCGAACGCAAGCTAGGGATATTATAGGGAGATTTGCATGCTAACCATTATCTTTTCATTCGTTGTCTGTTTGGGGGTTTTAATTTTTGTTCATGAATTCGGTCATTTCGCCGTGGCCAAGGCCATTGGGATTAAAGTAGAAAAATTTTCTCTTGGTTTTGGCCCGAAAATTCCCGGGTTATGTTTTAAAAAAGGTGACACTGAGTATATGATCTCAGCTTTTCCCCTTGGGGGATATGTAAAGATGGCCGGAGAAAATCCTGATGAGGAATTAGAAGGGGAACCTTATGAATTTGCCTCAAGAACACCTTGGGAACGTATACAAGTTGTCTTCAGCGGCCCCTTAATGAATCTAATATTAGCTGCTGTTTTAATGAGCGCTGTTTTTTTCATTGGCAGAAAAATCCCTGCCTACCTTACTGAACCTCCAATTATTACATGGATGGAAGAAGGATCTGCAGCTGAGGGAGCAGGATTAAAAATAGACGATAAAATCATCAGCATTAATGATCACAAAATAGCCGATTGGGAAGCGCTGCAAACCATGATTGCCGCAAATGCAGGATCTGATCTTCATATTACAGTTGAAAGAGATAACAAGTTTATAACCCTCACGGCCACCCCGGAAGAAATGGGGAATATGGGTTTAGGTTCTCTGGGGATCTACCACTATATTCCTGCGGAGATCGGAAGTGTTACAGGGAACCCGGCTAAAAAAGCCGGGTTAAAAGCAGGAGATCTTATTACCTATATCAATGGAATCAAGATACATCATTGGTATGATATGGCAGATATGATACAAAATCATCCTGAACAGAAAATCGTCTTAACTATCCAACGGGAAAACTCGGAATTTGATGTGGAAATCATCCCCTCTTTAAATCCTGATACCAAAAAAGGATTAATAGGCATCACCCAACCACCGAGTGAATCAATAGTGCGAAAGTATGGAGTATTGGCATCCATTCAAAAAGGTTTCAAGGAAACCTACAAGCAGGGTAGGTTAACTTTTGAATTCCTCTTTAAATTGATCAGTGGGAAAACTTCCCCCAAGTCCCTTGGGGGCCCAATTTTAATTGCTCAAGTAGCAGGCGCTTCAGCAAAAGCGGGAGTGTCTGATTTTCTCTATTTCATGGCTTTTCTAAGTCTGCAGCTGGGGATTCTCAACCTCTTCCCTATTCCCGTACTTGATGGCGGTCATATGCTCTTTTTCTCTATCGAACTCATATCAGGAAAACCTTTAAGTATCAAAAAAAGAGAAATCGCTCAGCAAATCGGGTTCTGTATGCTCATTTTCTTAATGGTATATGTCTTTTATAACGATATCATGAGGTTCTTTGTACATTAATTACCTTCGCGCACTAATACATTAATAACAGGAGCAGCAGAGAGGTTATAAATTCTAAGCATAGAGATTTTCTTATTTATGAGGCTCATCAGCTTAACAGCTTAATTTCAGTCACCGAGAAAAGTTAGTAGCCATACATTTATAGCCCTCTTCAAAAAGGACTTCTATTTTTTTTGGGGTAATTACATTGGTGACAACACCCATACCAAACTTTCTGTGGTCAATTAAATCATCAACCTCATAGGCATCAGACATCATATATTGCTTAGCCGAGGAAGCCTCCTTTTTTCCCACAGACTCCTTCCATAATTCCTTTTCTTTCTCTTGGATCCTTTTCGATCTGCCTCGTGTTTTCTTCTCAGTAGTTTTTTTCTCTTTCGATGTTGTTTTTTCCGAAGAGGCCTTTGCTTTGCGACTCCCTGGTACGCTAGCCCTATAAACATGTTGCCCGTGGCAAGTAAGGCATTCTACTTTTTTAGGCCTTGTCCCGGTCATGGCTACAACTACATGACCAAGTATTAGTTTACATTTTGTGCAATACGCGTCTATTTCTGAACCAACTGAAATTTCTCTGTTTATGGTAGGTTCCCCCTTTTTTTTAATATAACTGTTGTTTTGTAATCACTTCAGTTATTTTATCCAAAATTGGCAGTAAATTTCCTTTTACTTTTGCTCCCGCTGCATTATGATGCCCACCCCCGTTAAACATCTCAGCAATAGCGGCAACATTTATCTGCCCTTTTGAACGAAAACTAATTTTGAAATAATTTTTTGAAATTTCTTTAAAAAATAAAACTACTTTAACAGAGGCTATACTTAATGGATAGTTCACAAATCCTTCCGTATCTGAAATATCTACTTCTAATTTTTGAAAAATCTCATTCTTTAAATAAATATAAGCAATTTTTCCATCTTCAGTTATTTTAAGGTCTGAAAGGGCCTCTCCCAGTAATAAAAGCTGCGCATAATTTTTTCTTTCATATACTTTATTGACGATAAATGAAGGCTTCACCCCGCCCTCCACTAATTCGCCGGCTATATGCAAGCACTGTGAAGTAGTATTGCTAAATCGAAAACTCCCGGTATCCGTTAAGATCCCTGTAAAAATGTTATTACCTATAGCGCTGTCAATGGGGAGAGATATAGATTTACATAATAAATAAATCATCTCAGCTGTAGATGACATTTCAGGCATCACCCAATTTAAATAACCAAAATTATCATTATCCAGGTGATGGTCAATATTAATGAAAAGATTTTGATTAGGGATGGTTAACCCTAATCTATCTAAAGAACCGCAATCAAGGATCAATACTACTTGAAAATCCGCTAAATTACGTGTTGTTTCATTCTGTATTTTTTCAACCCCCGGAAGAAAATCATACATTTCAGGAACGGGGTCTTTATTTAAAATGATCGCTTCTTTTTGCATTTTTTGCAGCATAAAAGCTAAAGCCAATTGAGAACCTATTGAATCTCCATCACCACTCTCATGGGAAGTAATGAGAAATGTCGAATATTTTTTTAATTCCTCAACAATTTTGTTAATGGTATTGTTCATTTTTCATCATCACTTGAATTAGCATCTTTTTTTATTTTATTTAATAGTTCCTGGATATGTATCCCCTCATCTATAATTGTGTCTAAAGTAAAACTAATTTCCGGGGTGTATCGTAGTCTGATTCTCTCCCCCAATTTTCTTTGAATAAACCCTCGGGCGCTTTGCAGCCCTTTAAAAGTGTCCTTCTTCTTTTCTTCCGAGCCGATTATGCTGACATAGATTTTAGCATGTCGTAAATCAGCAGTTACTTTTACTCTTGTTATACTCACTAATTGAATCCTTGGATCATTTATTTCCTGAAGGAGTATCGAGGAAATTTCACTGCGAATAGTTTCCCCTATTCTATCTACTCTTTTATAATCCAGCATTCCCATTTTCTCACTCCCGAGGATCAATTTTAAATTACTATTTACAATCACCAAATTTGAATCTTATATCTAGAAATAATAGCCAAATCGGTTGTTTCAATAAAGCTCACAACCTTATTTAAAACAGCATCTATATGTTTATTATCATTACTTACACAGGCAATACCGAGGACCGAGCGCTGCCATATATTTTGCATATCTATTTCTGCTATGGAAACATTAAATTTATTTCTTACCCGATCTTTGAGACTTTTAATTACTTTCCGTTTAGCCTTAAGGGAGGTTGCCTCAGGAATAAATAATTCCAAATCACAAGTTCCGATAATCATTTTTTTTCTCACTAAGGATCAATTCAAACTCGGCCTCTATTATATCAATAAAATGTTCTTTATACTAGTATCAAATCAAAATAGGATTGAAATAATCTAAAATTTTATACACTTTTCAATGAAAAATCTTTATTTTTTATATAATTAATAGTTAGAATTTAGATTTTTTTTATTTTTTTAAGAATTCAATTTTCCAAGAAAGAGGACAGGGTACTAGAACAAAAAGGGTTATATGGGGAAAATTTGTTATGTTTAGATCAGCATGAAACCGTCAGTATTGTAAGCCTTTCATTACATATCAAAACTCTCCAGCCTACTATACTGACGGTCAATTATTCATTCGGCTCTTTAGTGACATCCTCACTACCCTAATCTAGTGGAGAGCAGTTTGTACATTTATGATGGATTATGGGTGGGGAAATAAACTATCAAGAAATATAAATCTATTCGAATGAATTTTTAGTTTATGAAGAAATAGTTATTTTGAGTCACTTAACCCTTTTTGAATTTCATTTTGCATTGATTCAACTACAGCGATAGGGTCTTTGGCAGTCCTTATAGGACGACCAACTACCACATAATCCGCACCGTCAATAATAGCTTTCTGAGCTGTGACGATTCTTTTTTGGTCATCCTCCAGAATTTCAATATTTTTACCAGGTCTAATACCGGGTGTAACAATGAGAAAATTATTCCCTAAATCATTTCTTAGACGAGGAGCTTCAAGCCCTGAAGAAACGACACCATCACAACCGATATCCAAAGCTTTTTTAGCACGATGAAAAACAA
>JAUWIR010000506.1 GCA_030605265.1 Pseudomonadota bacterium
CAAGGGCTGTTGTAGATACTAATTTCTTTATTAGTGGTATCTTTGGAAAAAATTCTTATGCGGCCCGGCTTCAAGATCTGTGGATAAACGAGGAATTTGAGCTAGCTACCTCTATTGAGATAATGAAGGAAGTCAGCCGAGTGCTCCAATATCCAAAGATCATCGAATGATTTCATCCAAAGGATGAGACACTAAAACGTTTTTTCCGACTTGTTTTCAGAAAGGCCGTTATTACTAAAGATGTTTATAAAACAGACAGAATAGCTGATGATCCGGAAAATAACAAATTCCTCGCTTGTGCTCTGGAGGCTAAAGCCGATTTTATCATTTCTGGTGATAAGCATCTCAGAAATTTAAAACAGTTCCATGGAATTAAGATTGTGGATGCTAAAACCTTCGTGGAAATGGTAAGGAGCACTTGATATACTCATACGCCTAAAAAAGAAGGCGGCTAAAGAAGCTTTAGCCGCCGTTGGATAGAATGCCTAAAATATTGTAGCTAGGAATTATGAGCTTTCCTCCAATAAAAATTCAAATTCCTTGCTGTAAAACCAATCGATCAGGGCAAAAATAAAGGGGCTAGAGTTGAAAGTCCTAAGCTGGGCCCGCCTATTATTGCAATCAAAGGCACAAGTGGTGAAATAATGCCTACAGTAACAACACCGCCCCAAAACTTTTCTTCTGCAGTACCATTAGGAGGTATAATATAATGTCTTTCTGGGTCATACATTTTTGTTCCTGGTGGTATCAATGAATATTTTGGATCATTTAAATAATTCCACAAATTCCGTTCCGGTTGTATTGAAGTGATAGGCATTTTGGATATGGGTTTTTTGCCAAATCCTGGGGGCAAATATTTATCCTGTGGATCATCTAATATTGGAAAAGGAATATCTTTTTTAGGTGGAAAAGTTGGCTCAATGTCAGGCTTAGGCTTCAACTCTGGATCAAACGGAGGGATAAAAGGCTTTTTGTTTTCTCCACATAACCCCCATGGATCAATCCAATTAACCGGATTATTTGTGACAATAATCCCATAGCCCACTTTCGGCCAAAAGCTAAAATCTATTTTAGTTCAGCAAGTTAGCTCCAATTTTAACAACCTGCCAGAGGCCGCATTTTAAGCATTTTTCTACACATCATAGGTGTCGTGAGCATCTATTTTTCAATTAGCACATGATGCTTTGCCACCAAAATTTTTATGGCAGTAATATGAGGGGGGCGGATTAGGCGTTAAAGCAAAAGCCTTTAGTCGGTAGATAAGGAGCGAGGCGGGTGGAATAGATAAGGCAGGCATAGCGGTAATAAAGTAACTTTATGACAAACAAAAGACGATGATTCTCTAGATGATGTAAATCAACTTTCCAGTGGCTAAACTTTCAATAATGGTATCTCAATAGAGCTATCATTATCCGATCTTCTTTAATTTTATATATTAAACGGTGCTCACTTGTAATTCGGCGTGCCCAGTATCCTGATAAATTATGCTTTAGTGGTTCTGGTTTTCCAACACCTTCATACTTATTTCTTTGAATATCCTTTATCAGCTCATTTATGCGTTTCAGGATCTTCTTATCTGTACGTTGCCAATACAGGTAATCCTCCCAGGCATTTTCTGAAAAAATCAGCTTCATTCGATCAATTCTCGCTCTTTACCTTTCCCACTTTCAAGCTCTTCTATTGATTCCAGCAAACGTTTGGCATTTCTAGCATTTTGGAGAAGGTATGCAGTTTCATTCAACGATTCATAGTCTTCAAGCGAAATTATAATAACCGCCTCACTGTTTCTACGAGTAATAATTACGGGATCATGGTCTTCGCAGACTTTTTTCATTGTTTGAGCTAAATTACTCCGTACGGCAGTGTATGAAATTGCTCGCATTTTGATAATCTCCTTTATAATTTGTACATGTACATTTTATTGTACATGGATCTATAAAAGGTTGTCAAATGCTTTTAAAGGCTGATCGTATCCAGTGACTTGCCAGGGATTTCATTAGCGATACGGTTGGAGTGCTCGATATCCTCTAAAGTCACCTCGATATAGTCGATAATCTCACCATCATGGTTTATGATTTTTATTTCATCCAAGATCCTTTTGCAGTCCATGTTGCATCGAAGGATAATCTCGCGGATAGGGCTTCTATAATAGGGCCCAAAAACATAGCAATAACAGCAACTACCTCACTAAGCTCATCTGGTGCATTTTTCAGGATGTTTTTGCGGAGGAATCCACGCCATTGGGTTTTCTTTCTTTTGCTTTATTGAGCAGGCGTTCTCGAATGGAAGCAGAACTGTTTTTGATGGCTCTTTTGGTCACAATAATGCCTCCAGATAGGGTCTGATAATTTTGTCTACCCTACAAATTTTTGCAAACTTCATCAGGGTATCAATTTTAAAATGCTTTTGTTGTCGATAAAGTTTAATTGCTTCAGTAGCCGTATCCATACCAATTTTATTTCGATACTTGAAGCAATCGGCCACTGTTTTTTCCAAGCCATAAACACGTATATTAATACCATCAAGGGTGTGGGTTTCTATTCCCCCCGTAAAGGCCTCACCAGTAAACCAAAATATACGAATAGGAGGGTGATCAACTCTTGTGGTGGTTCTGCACCCCTTGGCAACGCAAATTTAAACCTGATGCGGAATCTGAGTTGTAATGTCGTGAAAGGACAAAGCTGAAATCAGACAAATAACTCCATTAGGCACTCGTAAGGCAACTGAAAAAAGATCAGGATTACCCAGTGAAGGCAAATCTGCTAATCGATATAGGCCACGGCTAAGTTTTTCTATGATCCCGGCATCATGCATTTCATAAAGTGTTCGAGGATGGATGCCGGCATTGAATTGCTTCGCTTGTTTTAAAAATTCCCCCATGCAGGCGAAAAATCGCTTTGGCTTTTTCAGATATGTTTTTATTTTCAATTTTTATGAAGCACTCTATTTTTCCGGATAAAAAAACCATCATTTATTAATATCTGCTGGTAATTTTATCCAAAAAATATACTCTCGTCAAATGAAATAGTAAAATTTCTCACTTCTGGATAGGTGGTTAGCAGGTATTTGAAAGCCTCCCCCCAATATTTTTTGTCAATTTTTTCAAATAATAAGGTATTGCTGGGGGCCAATAGGGGGCCAAAGTTATCACAAGAAGAAGTAATCTGTCTAATCGAATACACTCGCTTTTTGAGCAAGGGCTTGATTAAGGCAAAAAATTAGGTAGCCAAACCAATAAAAAATGAAAACGATCCATGTTATAAGTATATGATATTTATAGATTATTTTGGCCTCTGGGGGCCAATAGGGGGCCAAAGTAACTATCAAAAGCAGTTAAACTACATGATTTAATCTCATAACTTTTTTAATGGGGCTGAATGTCATTGGATATCATTAAATAGCGAATATTAGGGGGCCAATAGGGGGCCAAAGAAAAAATAAGGGGTTAGATCCTAAGACCTAACCCCTTATTTTAATGGCGGGGTCGACGAGACTCGAACTCGCGACCTCCGGCGTGACAGGCCAGAGGGATATAATTACCTCATTTTTTCTCTTCTTACCTAATATATTATTTTTATTGGTTTTAAAGCTATTGCCTTTCTCTTGACTTACCTAAATTCACCATGATATACTTAAAATAGGTTGGAAATATGGTTGGAAAAAAATATCTTCTAATTTGGATGAGTTATGGAGGAGTAGTCAAATTGGTAATGTCAACCGAAAAATCACCCACCGTGACAGCCGAAAAATCACCCACCCCCAAATTATAAACTTATAGAATAATTAATAAATAGTAATAGTCGGGATTGTGGAGAGTGTGGAAAACTCG
>JAUWIR010000568.1 GCA_030605265.1 Pseudomonadota bacterium
ACCCTTCAATTACTGTATTAGCATCTAAAAAAAGAGGGCCCGGAGTAACTATTGATCCTTTAACGTGAACATTATGATACAGTGAAATAGTAGCTGATGCACTTCCAGCAGAGATATTCCCTTCTTTCCCAGTGGATTTTTTACCGGATGAGCGAAAACTTTGAACTGTGCCAAATTCTTTGATGGATATCCCCTCACATCCGTGTATCCCTGAAAAAGGAGAGAAAAAATAATTAGGTGCGAATACGGTTTCAAAGCAAGCCCGGGCGCCGGAATCAGTAATGCCTGTGGAGAGTAATTTTTTCCTATTGCCGGCAATATTTTCTATGGTGACAGAATAGTGTCCACATTTTAAGGAAATTTTAGGCAAAAGAGTTTCTGATGAAGATGATCCGTAGGAGTCCCAATCATTGAGGTGTTTATTTATATGGTCTATGGCATGATGTATTCCGGATTCGGCAAGATAATGGGCTTGTTTAATTGCTTTTAAATTTCCGGCAATTTTTAAGTTGATAACGGTAAGATTAATCGCCGTCATGCCCATGACCAGCAGCAAAGAAAAGATGAGCAGGCAAACAATCAAGACATATCCCTTTTGTTTATTGGCCATAGTGTACTACCGAATTTTGAAAATTATTTAACAAAAGAGACGTCTCCACTGTATAGGAATGATCTCCTTCACTTAAAGAATACTCTTTAGAGGTTTTAGCAGTTAGGGAAACTGTTAATTTTCCGATACTACCGGCAGCATTATATCCCTCTAGGGTAAAACTTATGATATTTTCTGCAAATGGTTGAGTTGAGCCCCCTTTGGTATATTCCAAAATATTGGTTTCCGTATTCCGGAAGAAACCTTTTTTCACCATTATTTGATAAAAAGAGGAGGTGCCCGGTTCCTTTAACCAAGGAGCAGAAATGGTTATTTCTTTTTTTTTATTAGTAATTATTTGCTTTATTTGCCAGATACGATAGAAAGAATGATTATCCGGGATTATCTGCCATTTTTGGGACAGGAATAATTGTGTTTCGGTGTTTGAAACAATTAGTCTGTTCTGACCATATCCTACCCCGTGGGTAATGGTTACTGAATAATTTTGCCATTGATTGTGTTGCCACGCTTTGTCATTATCCTTTAAAGTAAGGCCGCTGTTTTCTTCTGTTGATTTTCCCTCCATATTTTTTTCTCTATCGTTATCCATAATAGCTATGAAATGATTTTTCCATTGGTTGCGTTTCCAGGTTTTACTTCCATCAGTAAGAGTTGTTGAGGTGTTTTCCGATACAGTCCCTATTTCTTCAATAGTAGCAAAATCAATGGAACTGTTACCTTGCACACAGCAAATAGAATTGATTATGGAGAGGTTCTGTAAATCGCGCGTTATTAGCTCTAAAGATGCTCTGGCATTTTGATGCATTTCGGCAATATTAATTTGAGAGGTGTAAGTTTTTTTTGAAATGATGAAGATGTGATAAATTTCTGCCAATACTATAAGAGAAATAGAGAGAGAAACTAAAAGCTCGATAATAGTGAGCCCTTTATGATTTACTTTGTTCATGGATAAATTATAAAAGTGAAAATAGAGTGTCTAATGAAAGTTTATGATCTCCCCCCGGATCCGGCCACGAAATCGTTATGGTTAATTGTTTTAAATTGTCTGAGCCTGAAAGATTGCTGGTTATGGAGCAATAGTTTTTAAAAAACGGCTCTTTATGGGTTATCCTTTGAGAAACCTTTTCTGTATTTTTTTGGAGTGTTTCTTTTAATCCTTCAATTTTTGATTCAGCTAAAAATATTGCCTTGGTAAGATTGCGTGAGGCAAGATTAGCCCTGATAACAATGAGTTGCATACCGGCTATAGCAAGAAGCCCTATAGCTAATATAATCAACGAAACCATGACTTCAATGAGAGTGAAGCCGGCTGAATTTAAAAGCCCATAAAATTGGTTTACTGAGATATCCTTATTCTTCCGGTCCATGAAAAGATAACCTTTTTTGTATTTTTTCCATTTGTTAGTGTTATGGTTCCTGAATTTGAAGTCCCTGTAAGATTGTAGGTTGGATTTCTATTGGCAAAAAAAGTTATTCCTTTAAAATAGTGGTGAATATTTCTTTGGATTAATTCCTCATTTTCGTCAATAGTATTATCCCCGTCATCATCCTGATGGATGTAATATTCATAACCATTTTCATTAAATTTAATTCTTGTTTTGCTTTTGGATTTTATGGCTAACATACGAGCCAGCTGCAGATCGGAGCAAAATCATAGTGGATGCCTTATCTATTTTTTTTATGGTAAATAGGGGGAAAGCTAAAGATAGTAAAATAGCAAGTATACTAATCACGATGATTAATTCAATAACAGTTAACCCTTTAGCCATTATAAATTTCTATAAAAATGCATCTGATATTATTTTGTTTTTGTAAATAATATATATTAATAATATAAAACTATGATTATATAAATGTCAAGCTATTTAAAAAGTATTACATATTTCTAAATATACAGTTACACTTTTCCACCACCAAGGACACGACGAGCACGAAATATTAAGGGGGAAATAATAGTAATAAATATAGAAAAAAACCGATGTTACTAATATTTATCCTTTTTAAGGATAGCGGTTTTAGTGGTCGAATAAATCAATTTATAAATAATAAAGATAATTATATTTTTTTTAAATAATTATACTAAAATTTTACCTTTACAAATATTATCAATATGAGCTATAATCTTAAAAGATTTACAATTTATTATTCGGTATTTGCTTTTCAGGAACCACCCCCAGCAAACAGGTAATCAGAATGATATTAGCCGTCAAAAGATCTAATTACTAATTTAATATAAGGAGGGAAGATTACTGTGGTGGAAAAGAAAAAAATGGATCCAAAAAAGAAGTTAACCATAATTGCTATTGGGGTAGTGCTTTTTGGGATCATCGCCTTTGCTGGAATTGAACTTACTTGTACCTCTTGGTTTTGTCTGCGTTGTCATGAAATGAGGGAACTTGGAGACAGCTGGAAATTATCTAAACATGGGCCGGATAATCCTGAAATGAATAATTGCATGAAATGTCATGCACAACCAGGGTTTATAGGGTTTATGAAAGCTAAAATCGGTGGGTTGTTTTCTTTAGCCTACAAGGTCTCCGGGGGCTATCATCTTGAGGCAACACAACCGGTTGTTTGCGTAAGGGACGGCTGTCATCAAATTGAAGATTTGGATAGGGCGACGCGACCTGATAAGACGGTTACTATGAATCACGGCATTCATATTAAAGTAATGAAGGAAGTCGGCACAAGGTATCAATGTATGCCCT